>NZ_AUCD01000076.1 GCF_000429585.1 Atopococcus tabaci DSM 17538 | reverse complement strand
CATAAAGAAGAGACATGATGAGTGGTTTTGGGTGATAGGCAGGACGACCGTCCTGAGTCTCAAAAATTTTAAAGTAATGATCGTCTAATGAATCGACAAAGTTATAGATAGAAAAAACAATATGGTTGGGATCAATACAAGTAGATAATTCTAATGGAAGTGAAGTTTGATTCATGTTATATTGTACGTACATAAAAAGCACCCCTTTAATGTTTAGTGTCGTTACTAATATTATATCAGGGTGCTTTTTGTATGCCTAATTATATATAGCAAAAACGACGAGAAAATTAGTTAATCTAATTTCTCGTCGTTTTTATTTAGTGGCTTTTGTCCCAGCCTCTTTTGACAGCAACTCCATAATACCGGCTTCATCGAGTTGGCTTCATTCTTTTGTTTGCGGGCAACTCAGTGGACATTCTCATTTGAGTTGGTTTCATTCTCTCGTTTAACCACAACTCAGTGAGTTTTAAGCACCCAGTTTCCTTCATTCGCTTGATTGGCATAAACTCAAAAAAAGTTGTGCTCTCAGTTTGCGCCAATCAAATAGTCCTCTTTCAAGATGGCGTAATGCACGGTGTCGCAGATGCCTTGGTTGTTGCGGCTGGACTGCCGGGAAGTTCCTTCGTGCTGCAAGCCGCATTTCTCCATCACTCTTCCCGAACCGGGATTGCGTGTGTCATGTTGGGACTCGATGCGGTTCACTCCCACTTCTTCGAAAAAGAACTGGAGTAACCGGTTCAGCGCTTCAGAGGTGTAGCCCTTGCCCCACCACTGTTTGCCGATACAGTAACCGATATGTACCATCTCGGTTGAATCGTCTTGATCCACGACACTGATGGTTCCAATCGGTTCGCCCACTTCTTTAGGAACGATTCCCCAATGGTAGTAGTTATTTTTTGCGTACTCGCTCTCCCAGTGCCGCAGCGTGGCTTCCGTCACTTGAACTGATTCATTGGCCGGCCAGGACAAGAAACGAGTCACTTCCTCGTCTGACGCCCAGTTGTGGTACATCGCCTCTGCATCCGCTACGGTCAATCTCCGAAGCAACAGCCGCTCGGTTTCCAGTTCTCTTGTTCCTAAGTGCTTCATCCTATCCGCTCCTTATCTGCCTCTTTTTACCTCATGTTGTTCCCATTCTTCCCGCAGCATCCCCATTTTAATGGAGTCGTAATAGATGTCGTTGTACAGACGGGCTCTGCGGATTCGGCCCTCCATCTGCATGCCGAGCTTTTCCCCGACCCGGATCATCCGCTGGTTGCCGGACCAAGTGGTGAATCCGATACGGACCAACGGCAGCGTTTGGAACAAATGATCAATCCACAAGTCCAAGGCGCGGGTGCCGATTCCCCGTCCCCCATTTTCCGTTTCATAGAGGACAATGCCTATTTCCAGCCAATGCGACGGTTCGTGTTCCCAGTAGTAAGACACCACACCTTTCACAGACCCTTTCACTTCGATGGCCCAACGGTTTTGCTGATTGAACCACTCATGGGCTTCTTCCATGAAAGCTTCGTGTGTTTTTGGATAGTGTGGGTAATAAGGTGCATCCCATTTCTTCCATTCGGGCGCTTCGTCTTTGTAGACCAGTTCCCAGATGCTGTCCACATCCGCTTCTGTGATTGGACGGAGAATCAAGTCGTTGTCTTTATACATTTGATCCCTCCTCAATTTGGAAAAACAGCTCTTTCTACCTCTATTCCAGCACGGGATGTTTTCACCAGGATATCTGCGCGATCACTGTACGGATGCATAAACAACTTGTACTGGGTGCGCCGTTGGTCGTGGGACCGCTTTAAAAAATCTGCATCCGCCCCGCGCTCTGCGATGTCCCGCTTCGTTCTTCTCGCCAGTTCTGTGTCATCATCGGTATAGAGAAAAATTTTCAAGTCAAACAGTGCCGGATCAGAGAACGCGGCGCTCATTCCTTCCACAATGGTCACTTTCTTTGGCGTGAGGTGTTCGTTTTTCAAATACGGCACGTCCATTGTGTACAGGTCCAATCCATCCCGCAACATCCGGATATCGCGTTCCAGAGACAGGAGATGATGCGCGCTCGGATGGCAGGCGGTCATCTTCGAGCGGTACCGCTTTCCTTCAAACTCGTAGTCAATCTGGGTGTGGCGGCGGATATCCGATGGGATGATATACGGATCGGCGTTGAGATAAGCCACTTCTTGGCCCAACCTTTGGATGAGTTGCGTCGAAAAAGTCGTCTTTCCTGCTGCGCCATGTCCTGAAATGCCGATGGTGACCCGTTTGTCCAATCGGTTGACCCATTGGACAACGACGGCAATCAATTCGTCCACTCCGCCACCTCCGTTGTATATTTTCTTTATTATGCAGTAAATCAAAAAAGAAGTAAACTCGCTGTCTTTCACCGTTCAAACTCTTCTTTGTGTTGTTGAAAAAAATCATAGTAGGCGCGGACATTTTTCAATTCTGTCCATTTTTTCACATCGACAGGGTCCGCATCCAAATCATAGATTTTCGCTCCCCGCATCGTCAGGAAAAACGGTGAATGGGTCGAAATCACGAACTGACAGCCAAAGAATCGGGCGGAGTCTTCAATGTATTGCATCAGTTCCAACTGGCGTTCCGGCGACAAGCTATTTTCCGGCTCATCCAGTAAATACAGTCCGTTCTCTTCCATCTTTTCGATGAAATAGCGGAACGCGCTCTCCCCGTTGGATTGTTCCCGGACATTGTCCATCAGTTCCTGGCGAACATAGCGGGACTGGGTGTTGCGGCGGGCTTGGTTGATTTTTTTGAGTGTTTCGTAATCCTGCAGCGATTTCAATTGGAACTGTGCGTACTTGTTGTCCAAATACTCTTCAAACAGCTCCTCCCTTTTTTGGTCGATGCCTTCGTTGAGCGCGCGGAGATTCAAGATGAAATCAAACACATTGTCGCTTGTGAGGATGCGGCTGTGAGGAGAGATTTCTGCTTCGGTTTCTACTGTGCAAAAATCAAGATAATCATTGAAAAAATTGGACTGGTTGAACAACGAATCGCGGTGCAGCCGCAACTTTTCAGCAATTACATTCAATGCGGTCGTCTTTCCCGACCCGTTTCCGCCGTATAAAATGGTGATCGGTTCAAAATCAATCCGCTCAAATCGGCGTTTCGATAAAATCTGAAACGGGTAAACGAATCGTAGACCGTCCGCTTGATGTTGATAAAAAAATCGAATTCCGATTCCTGGGTTGGAAACGTGATGGAGCGCACATACATCAGAGCCCCTCCTTTGGGAAATATTTCCTTTAGTTTACCGGTAAACCATGATTTATTCACGAAAAAGAAAAAAGCCCCCACAATGGGGAGCTTGCCTCTGGTTCAGTTTGTGTTACACAATGGTCCGGTTTCCACCATGTCTCTGTGCGGCTACCAATTTTTGAGAGGCGTTTTGCACCAACTCACTGATGGTTTCTTCCGGAGAATAAACAGAAATTCCGGTGATTATCGTGATGGCGCGAGGCACTGCGAACAACGTGGTCGACACAGATTCCCGGATCGCTTCCGCAACTTCATAGGCTTCCTTTTCAGAAGTGTCTTCCATCAAGATATAGAACACCGCTTCCCGGTATCTTCCCGCCACATGGTTGTCTTGAATGACGTTTTGAACCACTCGTCCGGTTTCTTTGATGATCTCTTCGGCCGTCACAATGCCCAGTTTTTCTTCATACTGCGCATATTTGTCCAAGCTTAAAATAAGCAAAGAAAGAGTTTGCTCTTGTTTTTTAGCTTTGCTTGTCTGTTTCGCCAGTTCCATCAATAAAGCTGTCCGAGAGTACAAAGACGTCACCGGATCTACCTTGACTTGTGATAGCAAATTTTCGTTTTGGGCTTTTAATTCCATGCGTTCGTGCTCGTTTTCCGTGACGTCAAAGACAATGCCCGTCAAAAACAACGGCTTTCCTTCGTCATTCCGCTGTGTCACACGGCCGCGGTCATGATACACTTTCCATGAACCGTCTTTGGCTTGTATGCGGTATTTGACTTCCCATACAGGAATTTTTCCCGCCAGGTGATCCCGCATCTGCTGCATCACTTCTTCATAGTCATCAGGATGCAGTTTCTCTGTGAAAAACTGAAAGGGTACTTTTTCCGGTAGGTCTTCCGGCATGTAGCCCAGTGCTTCTGCCTTTAAAGGGTTGAAAGTGACGTCATTGGCGGGAACGTCCCAAAACCACTGCCCCAAATTTCCAGTCCAACCGAATTCCATTCGTTCCGCTTTTTGATATGTATCCAGCAATTCCTGGTTCAACCGGGTCAAAGATTCGATTTTTGAAATCAACTCTTCTTTTGATTGAGTTTCATAGTCTGTAGTCATACTCTCGTCTCCTTTTGCTGAGCCTTTGTCTGACTTGCTTTCCCAGTTTAGGGCAAATGGGACCGAGTTTCAATTCCCTATTCCATAATGGCCCTGACTCAGCAGGGCTCATTAGTTGAGTTAGCTTCATCCATCCGTTTGACCTTAACTCAGGGTAGTTTTCGAACTGAGTTGTGGTCAACTTCTTCTTTGATGTCAACTCAGCGGAAATGTCGCAACGAGTTGGCTTCATTCCTTCTTTTGACCCCAACTCAGGTAAAATTCGGATGCGAGTTTCCCCCATTCTTCTTCCCAAGCCGCAAAAAAAGCCGCTGCGGATGATTCTTTCATCGCGGCGGCTCCTTTTCGATTAATCGGCTAATGAAAAATCCAATTCCGGTCCTTTCGGTACGATGCCGGTTGGGTTGATGTTTTTGTGGCTCTTGTAGTAATGGTCTTTGATGTGTTGGAAATTCACGGTCTCCGCCACTCCCGGCCAGTTGTACAATTCCCGCGTGTAGCGCCAGAGGTTCTTGTACTCGGTCAGGCATTTGATGTTGCATTTGAAGTGGCCGTAATACACACTGTCAAACCGGATCAGCGTCGTAAACAACCGCCAGTCCGCTTCTGTCAAGGTGTCGCCCACCAAGTAGCGGTTCTCGCCCAACCGTTCTTCCAACTCATCCAGCGTTTGGAACAAATTGGTGACTTCTTCTTCGTATACTTCCTGTTTCGTTGCAAACCCGGCTTTGTAGACGCCGTTGTTGACGTTTGGGTAGACCTTGTCGTTGACCGAGTCGATTTCCGCACGCAAAGCTTCCGGGTAGTAATCCCCTTCTTTCGCGCCCACTCCGTCAAACGCCGAGTTCAGCATCCGCATGATTTCAGAAGATTCATTATTGACGATTTTATCCTGCTTCAAGTCATACAAAACCGGCACGGTCACGCGGCCGCTGTATTCCGGTTCCACATGCGTATAAATTTCATATAGATAGTCGGCGTCGATGACCGGATCCGGCACTACGCCTTCTCCTGGTTCAAACGTCCAGCCGTTTTCCGCCATCACCGGATGCACAACGGACACGGAAATCATGTCTTCCAATCCTTTCAACGCCCGCATGATGAGGGCGCGGTTCGCCCACGGACAAGCCAAGGATACGTACAGGTGATACCGTCCCGGCTCTGCCTGGAATCCTCCTTCACCGGTCGGTCCCGCGCTTCCGTCCGGTGTAATCCAATTGCGGAATTGTGATTCCTGGCGGATAAACCGTCCGCCGCTTTTTTCTGTGTCGTACCATTTATCGTGCCACTTACCATCTACTAATAGTCCCATGTTTTTCCCCTTTCAAAATGAATCCACGTTGCTTTCATTATAGAACGAGTCCACTCTCAATCCAACTGCTTTGCCATAATCAAATCCGTCTGCTCATCGTCCCCCATGAAAAAGGAATGGCTCTCACCCGTTTGTTTGAAGCCCATTTTTTCATAAAACCTCATGGCCGGATGGTTCTCTTCCCACACACCCAGCCATAGAATGGATTTTTGTTTTTCTCTGGCCAGTTCTTCTGCTTTTTCAATTAGGAAACGGCCGAATCCTTTGCGTTTGTGGTTTTTCCGGATGTAAATCCGTTCGATTTCCAATGCCTGGTCGGCAATCTCTTCGGTCTGTGCGTCATTGATGTTCAGCTTTATGTACCCGGCGATGTCCTCATCGTCCAATAAGAAATAGAAATAAGAATCCTCGGTTTCCAGTTCGCGTTGAAGCTGGGCAGGGTCATACGCTTTTTTCAAGTAGTCATTCAGGTTTTCCGGCTTGTTCTGCGCGCCAAATGTATCCGTGAAGGTTTCGATGCCGATTTCTCGAAGAACCGGAATATCGGCCACGGTGCATGTTTTTAGTTGCAAGGTCATAGTCATCGCCCCTTTTTTTTCATTCTCAGTTGCTGGGATCTTCTATTTCAATTGTTGGGTTGTTGTCATCCACAAGAGTTGTTTCTCGCAAAGTCTTGCCCGTGTGAAGCGTTCCATCCAGTGTTTGTTCCACCGTGTGTTCTGCACGCACCTGGGTCAATAGACCCGATTCGTCCACCGTCATAGAGGTTTTCGCTTCTTTAAAACGGGTGTTCTGCTGCATCTCCACCGCCTGTTCCAAAGCGGAAAAATACGAGCCTGTTGCGTTTTCTTCCGTATACAAAAACGTGTACACCGTGTGTTCCTCTTCTTGTCTGATTTCCACAGCTTTGATGTCATCTTCCTCCAGATCGACGGTCAGCATATCCTCCATGTAGGTCGGGAGGCCGGCTTCTGTGTACGCTTCTTCCCGATGCTCACTGGCTTCTTGTTCCGTGGTCTGCAAGCGGTATGTATACTTTCCGTTGTCAAGGGCGGCTGTGTGTTGGCTGGCCTCCTCCACCGTCGCCACCGCACCGCTTATGGTTGTTTCCCCATTTGTTTTTTCATCCGCTCCCAGACCGAGCAATTCTGCCACCACTATCGCTGCCACAATGACCGGCCACCTCTTTTTAAGCTTCCCCATCTATTCTTCCTCCCGTGTCGTCCATCACTTTTAATTGAAATTGGTCTACGAAAAAATAACTGGCGCTGAAAATCAAAAACAGCACCCCGACAGATACAACTTTGTGTCCTAAATTCGGAATCGAAAACCCGGCGACATACAGGCAGATGAAAAACAAATAATAGAGGGTCACACTCATTTTCGTGGTGGTGATTTCGACTTTATCCCCATCTCTCACTTCTATCTCGTGGCTTTTCCCGCCAAGCTGCGACACTTGGAGCGTGGCGTTCTCTTCGGGGATTTCAACTTGTACTTCTTCGTGATTCGCAATTTTCCCTGCATTGTTCCCGTTCACTTTCATCGTCACCGCAGACCCGGTGCCTATCCAACTGGTTTTTCGTTTGATGGTGATGGCCATGGCTTCCCCCCGCTCCCTTTGTTGTTTTGTTCTTTTTATCTTACCACTCCATGGATTCAAAGTACATTTCCTATAAAACCTTTAGAATGTATGGTATATTTTACACAACGTAAAATATAAACGTCAAAGAGGAGAGCTTATGGCAAAAAATATGCGGTTAAAATCGGAACGAGCCAAATGGGGCATGTCCCAACAAGACTTGGCCGATGCAGTGGACGTCACCCGTCAGACCATCAGCGCCATCGAGCGGGGCGACTACAATCCGACGATCAACTTATGCATCCGCATCTGCAGAACATTGGATGTCACGTTAAACGATTTGTTTTGGGAGGAGAATGACGATGAGGGAATATGATGAATACCAGAAGTTCATACGGTATAAGAACGGTACGCAGGCCTTTCTATTGTTATCCATCCTTCTGTTCCTGAATTCCTTATTGAACAGCTTAAACGTTCAATGGGGTGAAACCTACTCGATCGAAACCTTGTTTCTTCTGGAAATCTCCATAGGTTATTACGTTCTCAAAAATACTTACCAAGGAGCGTTTTTCGATAAATACGAAAACCCAAAGAGACAATCTTTGTATTCTTTTCTCTGGGGTTTGATTTACCTTTACCTTGTTCACTCACCTTCTTTCGCTATTTTTATCGATGGAAAAATCAGTCAAGATTTTCTACATCTCTTTGTAGGAATCATTTGTTTAGCTATTCCGATGGTATTTCTCATACGAACAATGGTGGATAAAAGTAGAGAGAAAAAAAGAGAAATGAAGTAAATATACTAAATGATTTATTCTGGGAGGAAGACGATGATAAGCGAATTTGATGAATATCAGAAATTTTTGCGGTACAAATACGGGTACCATTCTTTTGGTATCCTGTTTGCTTTATTGGCTGTAAATCACTTTGTGGATTACCCATGGGCGCAATCCACAGAAGAAGAAACCATGATTTTAGCGAGCGTAGTTGCTAACTATTTTGTAGTGCGGCTTGTCTTTGGCGGTGCTTACTACGGCAAGAGAGAAAACCCTGTCCTTGCAAGTCTTGTTGCTTTCGTTCCCGGCCTCCTACATCTGTCAGCTTACTTAACAGGCCAATCGGTTCTTTTCGAAAATGGAAGGCTTGCCGACAATGC
Source organism: Atopococcus tabaci DSM 17538 (assembly GCF_000429585.1). Classification (GTDB taxonomy): domain Bacteria; phylum Bacillota; class Bacilli; order Lactobacillales; family Carnobacteriaceae_A; genus Atopococcus; species Atopococcus tabaci. The sequence goes on along the minus strand of NZ_AUCD01000076.1, from coordinate 1,825 downwards.
TTTTGTATTTTTTAGCGCATTGTTTTGGATGAGCATCCCCATTACTTACGTGGTTCGAGCTGTTGTCGACAAAATTCGTGAGCGAAAAGAAGATTTGGAGACGAAATCTCGCTGAGTTTTAATGATGATTTGGGCGAAAAGGATGATTGGTGTCCAAATCGAGAATAGATTTCAGCAGGATTTGGTCCACTGCGACAAAATCCGACCAAATTGCCCATCTTTCCTTCAATTATTTGGTCATAAAATCAAAAAAACAGGAGAAGCCGGACTTGAATCCGCGCTTCTCCTATTTTTTCTTCTTCCATTGTTCCAGAATGACTCCTGCCTTTGACAAACTCCAAGCGAAAGCGACCATTCCAACGATGATAAAAACCAGTTCCAACATCGCGCCCGCTCCTCTCTTTGGTTGGGCCGTCTTCTTTCCTTTAGTTTAACACACATGGCACTGCCCGACTTTTCGTATGAAAGAAATTTAAAGAGTATTTCTTTACAGCGTCACCCCCGTTGTCTGTTACGATACTTCCATGTAAAAAAACACTAAACAGAAGGAAGGTTGATCATGCAGAATTTTTTAAACATTATGGGCGGTATCGGAAACTTTTTCCTACCTATCTTTCTCACGATGTTCAATGTGGGACTCACTCAAACAATCCAAGATTTGACAGAGTATTTGAAAGATTGGAAATTTTATCTGCGCATGCTGTTGGCGAACTTTGTGCCTGCGCCATTGGTGATGTACTTGTTGTTGTAGCTGTTTTCCGTGTCTCCGGAACTGGAAATCGGATTAATCATTTTCAGCATGGCTGCCGGGGCACCATTTCTAATTAAATTGACGCAGTACACCGAACACGACATCGCGTTGGGAGCCAGTTTGCTGCTTGTGCTCGTACTGGCCACGTGCTTATACGTCCCCATCGTTCTGCCGTTGCTGATGCCGGAAATATCTGTCGACGGCCTTCAAATCTTTTTCACCTTGGTCCGCCAGTTGATTTTCCCGATTATCCTCGGCATGCTGCTCGATAAATTCGCACCGAAAATCACAGACGCCATTCAGCCGTGGGTGGCCAAACTGGGCGGCATTACTTTATATATCGTCATTATCGGCATCTTGGTGGGTGAAGCAGAAGGCGTCATCCAAATCTTCGGAGAAGGAGCCATTTTGTTAAGCGTGGTATTCGTCCTCATTGTCATGGCTATTGGATTTTTCATGGGAGGAAAAAACGATATCGACCATTTGCGGATGTCGGAGCGGTCGGCACCGGACAGCGCAACACTTCCGCCTGCATGATCATCGCGAGCGCCAACTTTGCACCTATTCCGGAAGTGCTTTTGATTATTACGATTGCCAACACATTAGGGATTGTTATGTTGATCTTTATCGCCAAATATTTTAGCCAGGATAATCATACCGAACGATTTTAACGACAAAAGAACCGTACAATCTAAATAAAAAAGTACGCTGCCCATAAAAGAGGCAGCGTACTTTTTTAGTGCGCCCGGCATGGGCGACAACTTGGTGGTGAAAGTCCACTACAGACTTGGCAGTAGGAACTGTTAGCGAAAGTCAAGGGTGTCCGCCGTGAGGCGGAATCTGAAGGAAGACGGACGCAAATGCTTGCACTGACGAACAGAAACTTCATACAAAGGCTGAATCAGGACGGATGAGCTTGCTAAACAAAGTGAAGTCCGATACTGCCCGAATCCTGTACAGTAAATGGAGCAGTGACATGAGCAGAAGGTTGTCGTTCTTACCCGGGGAGGTCTCGTCAGCGCTTAGTAGTAACAACGAATGGCGAGAAGTCAGCCGAGGTCATAGTAGGGAAAA
>NZ_AUCD01000075.1 GCF_000429585.1 Atopococcus tabaci DSM 17538 | reverse complement strand
GACCAGTCTAAATATACAAAAGCTTGCGAAACATTGGATAATGGCTTTGAAGATGCCTTTCAATACACGGTTATCGGAAGTGGCCACAATCGGCTAAAAAGCACCAACCTTCTTGAACGACTGAACCAGGAAGTCCGCAGAAGAGAAAAGATTATCCGGATTTTTCCCAACCGAGCGTCCGCCAATCGATTAATTGGAGCTGTCCTTATGGACCTTCATGATGAATGGCTTAGTTCTACAAGAAAATATATTAAGTTTGATCAATGAGAGACCAGTAAAACATTGTATAGTATTTTACACAGGATTATGGACTTGACTTTTTTTTCTTCCACTAATTATCTTTTTTTTATATACGTGTGTACTCGATCAGAAGTAACTTCAAACATATTTGGATCTAAATCGCTTGAATAGAGTATAAAATCCAGTCCAAAAAACATCTTATCATGTTGAACAGCCTCCAATGACAATGTATCGCTGTCTGTATTTAACAATGCAGCAAGTACGATGTAATTTTTTAGAAGTGTCGATTTCACAATAATTCGTTGATTCCCCAACGAATAACGGCCGGCTTTTTCTTTTTTTAAGAAACCAAATTCCCGCAAAATACCAAAGCCGTTACTTACGCTTCGTGTAATGGTTCCACTATTACCATACTTGTTCATCACTTCGTCCATAAATACTTTAGAAGAAACTGTATCCATCAATCCTAGATATTTTCCAGCTAGTCTCGCTTCAAATGTCAAGAAGGGAAATGCAATGAGCGCCAACAAATAATGTAGTACCAATTGTTCTTCTTTTGGTAATTCATTATAGACTTCCATTGCTTTCTTTTGATAATTTGCCGGTTCTTTTTTGCCATTTCCCCAGATCATCATCAGATTATTTACTAGCTTGCGCCGCCCTACATCTCCAGGAGCTTTTTCCATCAACTTTTCATTCAATATATCGTAAGCATCTTGAGGAGAATATTTTTTCAACAGACGAGCTGTTCGATCTAAATCCTCAACAGTTAGTACTCGAAATAGTCCAATAGTTTTTTTATTCACTAGTTAACTCCTCTGTATACCCGTACGAAAGGAACAACAACTTCTTCAATATGTGTTCCTCCATGTACAATAACTTTTTCATTTTTTCTGATAAATGCGTAATAATCTTTAGCGATGAGTGGTTTGTAGTTTCCAGGTAAGTAATGACTATCCCATTCAAAAGAACAATCTTCTTCTAGTCCGTTAACGGTTCTCGCACGCAGCATGTCACTTTCATAGATGCGGACACGTTGTCCATTAACTTCAGACAGCACGCCTTGGCGGATTGTTTGGGACCCTACCGCTTCGATGTTTCCGTGGTCAGAAGTAACATAGACATCATAGTTTAATTGGAATAATGCCTCTAAAAAATCAAGTAAATAGCCTCCCTTTAACCATAAACGCAATTCAGAGTGAACCGAATTTAGTCCCTGCCGCGCGCCGTGTATAAATTGATCCACCACGTCAATTACTCCGCCAAATACTTTCGTCTCCGGTCTGCCTATATTGGACTCCTTTACATTTATGTCCTTGAATCCCAAGGATCTTTTGTACACGACTTCTTTACTAGTAAGTCCCTGCTTCTCCCAAAACTCTTTCCATTTCTTCTCCTCCTTATTTGTAGAATGAATACTATCAGAAAATTGATGTGGAGGGGCCCCGGAAAAAATTGCTTGACGTGACACTGATGTAATACTAGGAATCCAAGAAAAGGTAGCATCCACCTCACTTTCTACTCCTTGCTGGTATAAGTAGTTTTCAATTATAGACCACTGGGAAAAACTCATACCATCCATCACTATCAATGCTAATCGGCCATTTGTTTTTCTATTTAATACAGAAGGTATATTGTGTACCATCCTTGGGGATTGCGTAGAAGACTTTGTCGGTAAGCCACCATACTGTTCTCTTAACCAGATTTGGAAATGGTTATTGATTTGTTTGATACGGCTTTCGTTGATAGGTTCCAAATGTTTCATACCAAAAGCACGATACAACCCTATTTCTCTGCCCAAACGAAGGAACGCAGATTCATCATAGTCATTCGGAAGTTTCAGCTTTAAATCAGCATGATATGCTGGTGGTTTGTACAAATACTGTCCTTTGGATTTGAACTGCACGAGCAAGGATTTAGAAACAGGCACATGTCTTTGCAATATTTCTTGAAGGCTTTTTTGTAAAAGTTGTGGCACAGGTTTTTCAAATTGTGACCAATATTTTCTCAGGATATTGTCGACTTCTCTCTCTTCATAAATCGAAAAGATTTTCTTCCCAAAAACAGCCATCAACACCTTTTTTTTTGTTTCTGTTTCATTCAGTTTGTCGGAAAATTGCGTATCACATCTGGAAATAGCGGATAAGTATTCGTTTGGAAGGTTTCGTATAACCATTCTATCCATACCAGGAAAGATCTGGTCGAAGGTTATGACCAGTTGAAAAGCCTTTTCGTATACATCCCACGGAACCATTTTCTTGTCTTCATTTCCTATACGAATAATCAAGGTCTTATTCCTTGCAAATCGGTAATATCTTTCAAAAACGAAACGAAAGCGGACTGGATCTTCGAAATTCAATACATTAATATTCTTAGACTTTAACAAGTCAATGACCGTTTCTCGTAAAAGTATGCCGTCTATATCCTTCACGATATAAATGGCGTTCCTCTGTGGGAATTGTTCTTGTAACTTTTCTATCCAGTCCATTCAATCACCCTTTTGAATTTGTATTCTATATTCCTAGACGTATTTGTGCATTATCAAAATACATCAGCAACTTGTCGTCTTCTTGGATTATTTTTTCAGGAAGTCTTTCTCCTATCTCTACGATTTCCTCATACTCCTTGTTATTCCAAGCATGCTTAAATCCAACACGGATTGCTTCCGTCCGGAAGGTTTTGAGTTTTCTCTTGCTTTTTTTTGTCTCCTCTACGTATTGTTGAAATTCACGTAGTAAACTCTTTTCTCGGAGCTGTTCCAAGTCCGCTTGCTTGTTCGGGTCAGGTACATACCATCGATTAGCGGCTTTCTTTTTTAATATGTCATCCTGTTCAGATAACCCTCTCATATCGTGATAATTCTTTGTCAAATAAGATTTGATTTGAGAAGGTACATTCCCTATCCCCTCGTACAGCAAGAAATTTTGATTTAAAAGATTATCTAGTTCTGGAAGTTCCTCATGTTTAGCTATGTGCTGGATCTCCTTCATGAACAGCGGATGAATGTCCTGACGAGTTTGAGGCTTCTTCATTAACTGCTGGCGAAGCCATTCAATAGCACTGTTTTCATCAGAGACAAACAATGACTGCTGAGCGAATTCTTTTACCAGAATCCGTTTTTTGTCATATTCGGCCACTTGCGAGTCTAAAAATATCATCCCATCTCTCATTGGATACTTCTGAGCCACTTGTTGTTGGAAATCAGCAGAAGAAATTGGCACAGGCAGACCTGTTTGTATATGGTATGCAACCATTCTATCAAACAAGATTCTAGGTGTTCTTTCTGTAACTGTTACAGCTTCTCCTTTCTTCCCCTGAAATACTGGTAATTTAGCTAAATGTTGCGTTACAAATGTCCAAGCTGATTCTTGAGTATCTATTTCTTTTTTCATTTTTTCAACATCAGCTTGTATTGGTTTATAAGCCGATATGACTAAGTCTTGTTTTACAGCAGTCGTTGAGGTAACTGCCTTAAAACTTCCTTGTTTCTTATCTAATGCTGCTACATTTGCTATAATGAATCCCGCTTTTTGAATACTGTCTTGAATAGAATTCCAGATATTCGCCTGAGAATTGGAAAACTCGATTGTTATCCATCTTCCAGGTTTTAGAACACGATAATATTCTTTGAAAGAATAAGTTATTAGCTCATGATAATCATTTACATTCTTTTTCTGCTCAGCATTTACTATGGCCTCATGAGAATTATTCGATACAACCTTGAGCCATCCCTCCCACAAAAAATTCAACTCTGAATACATCAGGTTAGCTCCAAATGGCGGGTCAGTAAAAATATAATCGATTGTATTGGATTGTATAGATAAATCTGTCGCTGAATTAGTACTTATTATGGTGTCTTTATTTGCAATATTCACAAATCCAATGTCCTTTAATTTTCTTTTAAAAATACTGAAAACATTATTCTCTTGAGGCGTTGAACATATATAATAAGTCCCCGACAGAATTCCGCCTTTACCGTTTGCACGCCATCTATATAGAAAAGAACTGTTCTGAAGTGCAGAAGTCAGCAAAAATAGCCCTTTATCTCTTATGTTTAATTTTTCAATTTTATCTACAAACATTAATACAAACAAATAGTTGCGGGAACTATACAAATCATGCAGATAGCGATAGCCATGACTGACTTCGGGTTGCCGTGTGTTGACACCTTCAGGTAATTCTTGAACAACTAAACCAGACATTTTCAAAATGAGATCTTGTGCATCATGTAGCTTTCTTAAGTCAGCTGTATCTGGTTTTTTAGTATACCGCTTGCCTCGAAAAGTGTAGTTGATACTGACGGGCTCCATTTTTGCTATTTTTCGAGTTGTTTTTGTAATTGGATCATATTTTAAGGTCCATACCTTTTCGCCTGTTTTTTTGTTCAAAATAATGGAACATTCTGGACAACTGAACTGTTTTTTTGATATCTTACTTTCCTCATCATAAGTCATCGAATAATAATCGTATTCATGCCCACAATTTGGGCACGAATAGAACTCTGACCAAATTGCGTAATTAATTTCTCCTAATTGGTTATGATAATGTTCTGTCAAAAACAATTCTCCAATTTCATCTTTTATTTCTTCCATTATCTCTAACATTTTTCTTTGAAATTCAGAGTCTGAAAAGTTCTTTGTGTAGCTACTGGATATAAATGTTGCTGCTGGAGCCAAATCAGAAACAACGGCTCTTCTTTTTCCTAATTTTTCTTTATCCAAACCCATTTCATAACAAAGTTCTTCATTTCCGCATTCGTGCGCTGCCAAAGCTGTCATACCTGTACCACCAAAAGCATCAAGGACAATGTCTCCCGGTTTTGTATAATGATATAAATATTTCATTATTGCCTTATAAGGAACCTTTGTATGATACGTATGAGCCATATAAATTTTATCATTTTTACCTTCAGAAACATCGGAAAAATATGGTTCAACATCGTAAGTTTCTAAATCCTCTTTCTTTGAAACCCACTCTTCAATCATTTCTGAAACCCAGGGATTAGGACAAGCAGTATAGTATGGCGGGTCCGATAAAGCGATGATATCTTCGTCATTGCCCATTGGATAGCCATCTATTTTTTTCAGTCTATCTAACTCTTTACGTAGTTCATTTCTAAAGTATTCCCGGCGCTCATCTTCATCCCTAAATGTCATTCCCAGACATTTTATGGGACTCTTTTCTTCGTCTAGCTTTAAATATGTTTGTTTCATTTAATTTCCTCTCCTATAGGTGATACGAATTTGGCTGTGATTTTTTTCAGCTAATTTATCACCTACAAATTCTTGGATTCGTTCTCTAAACTCTTCGGCAGTTAACGGCTTGCCATTCCCCAATACTTCTGCAATTTCTTCATTGGTTATCTCAACTTTTTCGAGCCCCTTTAGTAGATTATCGATAACATCTATTTGCTCTCGATTTATTGGAGAAGCAAAGGCCTTGTTTTGGATGACTTCACTCACTAACTCTTTTTGCTTCTCTTCTAACAATTCCATTTGCTTTTGAATATTAGGCTGTCTTAGATTTGTAACTAGAACATCTAGCCACTCTTCATAAATCTCTTGTTTTTCTTCGCTTAAAGCAACCAGTTTTTCTTTGTCATTTTGTGAGTCTGTGCTCATACTGAATTTACAGTGCGGGCATTCCACGGATTCTTCTAATTCACTTCTTGTCACACCATAACATTCCTTTAATTTGGTTACTTTTTGTTTCCACTCATAAATCCTGTTTTGTGATAAAATATCAATTTTTTCTGCTATAGTAGTCAGAATATCCGTTTCTGAAGACTGAAGCATCGCAGTTCTTCTAGTACTTTCGGATGCATTCAACCGAGCTCTGTCATGTTTCCTTAAATAAATATCTATATACATTGCTTTTAATTCCGATAATTCACTTACATAACTCAAGTGAGATTCGCCTTTACTTAATGAATCAATTAATCCTGATACGACCTCATCTACTCTCATTGACCATTTATCAGTCTGACCAATATTGTATTTTGCTAAATTTACATAATTAACCAAAGAAGACAGTTCGTCTACTTCTTCTTTTAATGTGACAAGTGATTCTAATAGATTTTTATTTTCTTGCTGTCTCTTAATCTCCTCCAGACTATACCTCATATTTTTCATCTTAGCCGGCGTATTAAAACGCGTCAGAGATTCAGAAAAATTCTTAAAATTTTTCAATCTCTGTGAATATTGCTCAATGTAAGTCGATTCAATAATCTTTTTATTACCAATTTCATATCCACGCTTCAGATGCTGTGACGTATTAAGAACAATTTTGATTTGTTTTTCGACACTTTCGACTAATCGCTTAATTCCATGAGTTAATGTTGCTTCGTTGAAGTTTGCGATAGGCACATTATATAAATCAAACAAAGCGCTTAATTCACTCACAGGAATATCTGTTGTTTTTTTAATGTAGCTAAAATTAGATAACTTCTCGATATCTTTTGAAGCGAAATCTGAATATCGAATTGCCGAAAAACTTTCGCCATCTGCGCTGACTTCGATCTTTCCAGAGTATAAAAGCGCACCAATCAACACGACAACAAGTTCTGGTTCCATTTTGAATTCTCTGGATAAGCGACGATCGATAACGCCCCTGATAGCATTTGTATCAAATAACTCTTCGTTATTTAGAACTTTTCCGTTCCCTTTTTTATTTAATAAGTCCAATAGCCAATTCGCATAGCCGGAATTTTCCACCACTAATCGTTTAGAATTTTTATCCAATAATACAAGACCATCTAAAATAGCTTCTCCCATCTTTGTTGCACGCCCGTTTATCTGTTGTAGAGCGTCAGCTGCATATTCTTTAATATTCCCATTAGATAAGTAGCCTTGTTTAATATTTTTGAATCTTGGATAAGAATCATACTTTTCATCAAACCAGTCTCCTAAGAATTCTGCCGCAATATCATTTACTATCTCTTTTATAGTTGAATCTACTCCTTGAGTTAGATAAATTCCTAAATCAATTAAATGTCCTTTTTTTCCCTTATAAGAAATACTAAAAGCATTAATAAAGTTTGTTTGTAGCCATTTAAAAAGAGCTTTTTGGTATTCGATAATTTTACTACTATACAATTGTCGAGTTCCTTGAGCTGCCAATGTTTGTAAATCTTTTGCTGCTGCATAGCGTTTTAGTAAGATTTCAAACTTTTCATCCTCAGTATTTAATTCAAAAAAGACTTCGTCGGACCGTTCCTCATCTTTAAAGTTAGTTTTGTGAAATGGACGCAAGAAATAGATATAGAAATCTCTTTCTGGTTGCGCAGTAGAACGTTCATTAGGTGAACCAAAAAATAAATATCCTTGCCTCATTACATGCGCTTGCCGCCAAGGCAGCTCATGCTGCCAGATTTTATAACCAGTGACATACGTAGTATCATCCAGCGTTATGGCTTGCTTCATTAAATCAAAGTAATAGGAATCCATTTTATCTGGCTCAATAAGTTCTGCTTGATTATTGATTTGACTATCGATATCGATATCTTTCTTTAGATCTAAATAATATTGTCCATTTTCTTCATTCATCGATATAAATTGATAATTCACAGTTATCATAATCTCTTTAATTGCAGCCTCTATTTGTGTACGAAGTGTGTCGCTTGGATCATCATCTTCTATAAGCATTTCTAGCATCGGAGAGGTTAAAAACAAACCATCGCGTAATTCTTCAGATGATAATCCAATCTTACTGTAAATATCATCACTTGATAAGCGGTGAAGCGCCAACCCATCGATAATTCGAACAGCCATTTCACTATATACCCGTTTTTTATGTGCAGCCATTCCGTTATTAATGCGATCCTTTAATATTTGAGATTTTTCCAATACTTCTTTTACTTCTGGTATCGTTTTATTAGATGGGTCTTCTTCAATAAATTGCCAATAATTGTCAAAAGAAATAACTCCAGGTAATTTTTTTGGTACCTCTTCATTTATAATTTTATTCATCTCAGCAGTGATAGTATTTAAAGCCACTCGTTTTTCGATATTGTGTACTTTTTCAAAGGCAGTCAAATACGCTGGATGAATAGGGTACAAATTGACATAAGTATCTATATCTTCCGATAATCGGTTATAAAAAGTAGTAAACTGACTTAAATGTTCCCGAATCAACGACTTTTGTTTGGGAGTTTTCTTCAACAAACGCTCAGAAATAACATAGGCGATATCTTCTTTTACAATCCGAACTTGAGTGAATCTTTCTTTTACACGCCGAAGAGCATCTGATACAAATCCAAATCGAGGATTGTCAAATATTCGCTCTTGAATTCCCGCTATAAAACGAAAACGTGAATCATGAGCGATTTCCCCAATTTCTCGTAAAAAACCTAAATCTAGTGTCAGTTCCTGTTCTTTTCGTGCTCTCAAGTAATCTAACAATTCATCTACAACTATGAGTAATCCCTTATCTGGATACTTGTCATTAAATTTTTCCATCATTTCATAAAGGGAATCCTTATTATTTACAATTTTGTCATGGTCAGGGAAGTGATAGTCTATTCCCATTTCCGTAAGACCGGCCTCTAATTCAGTGGTAATAATCCCCCGAAGATCCTGAGTCGTAGAGCCTATTTCCAATCGGATGACTTTAAATTTCCCTTCAATCTCTTTAGCTTGCTGAGCGACATTTTTATTTTGTAAGTATAAAGATGAATCTTTATGTTCTGCAATTGTTGACAAGGCACCCATTAAATGTGATTTCCCTGAACCATAATTTCCAACGATTAGCAAACCTTTATTATCCACTGGTCTTTCAAACTGCAGTTGTTCAAATATACTTGTTGTAATTGTCTCTTCCATACGTTCGGAAATAACATAAGTACTCAACAAATCAAAAGCTTCACTTTTTTCATCTGCGTCTGTCAGTTTTACAACTGATTGAATAGGTTCAAAGTTTACTAAATCTTTATATAACATTTATTTATCTCCTTCAATTAAAAGAATTTGATGTGGTAGTTCTATTTTCCAATAGTCTGGATGATTAGGCTTAGAGTAAATTAACTTTCTTCCATTACTTTCATACCTCCATATAACGACTAATGGCTGGCTTTTACTTATATTCAAAAATAAATCGATTGGATTTATTTGAAGAAAAGGTTCAAATAACAATTCATAATAATCTAAGACAATAATAGAGCTATTTCTCTCCTTGATTAACTGTTCCACTAGTTTCTGTACTTTTCTTCCCATTTTTTTTTCAACTTGCTGAAACACTTTGGTGATTTCTATATTAAGATGAATATAAGAATACATTGGATTATCATTCTCAATTACATTTTTTTTCGGAATTGAAAGAAAAATAATTTTCTGGTAAGAGCTCTCTAATGTACTTCTATATAGTTGGATTATTTCTTCTAGATTCACTGTCTTACTCATCATACTCCTACTTTCTTATTCCAAACATTTCTTATCATTTTTTACATATCCGACTCAAAAACATGCTATAGTCGTAATAAAATATTGACATACTTATAGTAGTTCATTTCAGAGTCAATATGCAAGACTCCTTAAGAACCAGTAAACGTAATTTATAGTCAATATATTAAAAATTGGACTATCGCCTTAGTCATCAAGGAATCACATATCTCTTTCTAGTTCTGCTTAGCCTATAGTAATCTACGTAGAGAAAATTCGTATTTTTTGTGCCAGTTTCATAATATGAGAGTTCATGAGGCTTACGCATGTATCCGTAAACCTACCTAGAACATTAAATAAATAATAGTAACAAATTGCTTTCCTAAAAATAGATAAAGTCCATATAATTGTGTAAAAGATAAAAGGCCATGTAACAGCCCTTTTACGGTACAATGTTTTTAACCACAAAAACATACCCAGGAGGACGTTACATGACCCAAGTACATTTTACACTGAACAACGAAGAGGTTCAAAGTATTATTGAACATTCGGTAAAAGATGAAGTTTCTAAAAATATTTTGACCACTGTTTTCAACCAATTGATG
>NZ_AUCD01000074.1 GCF_000429585.1 Atopococcus tabaci DSM 17538 | reverse complement strand
TAATTATAGGGGTTCACTGACCTTTTTGCATTTTAAATACAAAAAAGGTATCAGCGAATCATTTTGATTCACCAACACCAAATATTATAGAACCATTTTCCGGTTGTTTCAGTTTTTTCGTATTAATGGGCTATATACATAGGTCTTTAGATGTCATAAGATAAAGTATGATAAAATAAGCGTGATGTTATTAAAACGAGAAGAGGAAAAAAATGAAAGTATTGTTTATCGGCGATGTAGTCGGGTCAATTGGAAGAGAAGCAGTGGATAAGTACCTCCCGCTACTGAAAAATAAATACAAACCGCAAGTAACGATTTTGAATGGAGAAAATGCAGCTGCAGGTCGGGGAATCACTGAAAAAATTTACAAACAATTCCTTCAAGCGGGGGCGGATGTCATCACGATGGGAAACCACACGTGGGACAATCGGGAAATTTTTGACTTCATCGATGACGCGAAAAAGCTGGTTCGTCCAGCCAATTTTCCGGAAGACACGACACCGGGACAAGGAATGGTGTATGTGAATGTCAATCAACTCAAATTGGCAGTCATCAATCTTCAAGGGCGCACGTTCATGCCGGACTTGAACGACCCGTTCCGTAAAGCGGACGAATTGATTAAAGAGGCATCCAAACAAACGCCTTTTATTTTCATCGATTTCCATGCTGAAACCACGAGTGAAAAGCAAGCGATGGGTTGGTATGTGGACGGCCGTGTCTCCGCAATGGTAGGAACCCATACCCATGTGCAAACAAACGATGCACGGATATTGCCACAAGGGACGGCTTATTTGACGGATGCAGGCATGACTGGGCCGTATGATGCAGTACTTGGAATGGAAAAAGAAAAGGTGTTGCAGCGGTTTTTGACAAATCTGCCCACTCGATTTGAAGTGCCGAAACAAGGCAGAAGCATTTTAAGCGGCTGCTGTCTTGAACTGGATCCGCGTTCTGGAAGAGCTGTTTCAATCAAACCTATATTGATCAATGACGATCATCCTTTTTATGGATAAAAGAACGGACAGAAAGAATGAAAAAAAGTAGAAATTAGGTGAGTCATATGCCACAAAAAACGAAATTAACTCCTATGATGGAGCAGTATCATCAAATTAAAGAACAATATCCGGATGCATTTTTGTTCTATCGATTAGGTGACTTTTATGAAATGTTTTATGAGGATGCCGTCAAAGGTGCCCAGGTCTTGGAATTGACCTTAACCAGCAGAAATCGGAATGCAGACGACCCGATTCCAATGTGTGGGGTGCCGCATCACTCTGCTCAGCACTACATTGACCGATTGATCGAAAAAGGGTACAAAGTGGCCTTGTGTGAACAAGTGGAAGATCCAAAAGAAGCGAAAGGGATGGTGAAACGCGAAGTCGTCCAATTAATCACTCCCGGGACGGTGATGCAGGAGAACTCCCTCGAAGCAAAAGAAAACAACTTCCTCAGTGCTGTTTCTAAAATCGAACAAACGTATTATTTGGCCTTTACGGATTTGTCAACAGGAGAGTTGAAAGCAACCCGCCTGAACGGACAGGAGGAAGTCATCAACGAACTCGCTGCGTTGCAGACAAAAGAAGTGCTGTTTGCAGATAAGGAAGAAGCATTCCAACAACAAGTACAAAAAGAGCTTGGCATTGTTGTGTCTACGCCGCGCACGCCTTATGAGAACCATCAATATGATGAGTGGACGGAAGGCATTGAAGATGAGGGAATCCAGCATGTGCTGGCGTTATTGCTGAACTATTTATCCGATACACAGATGAGAAGTTTGGACCACTTGCAGCCGGCGGAAGTCTATACGGCTTCTCATTATCTAAGGATGGGACCTGGTGCGCGCCGCAACTTGGAACTATTGACGTCTTTAAAAGAAGGCGCCAAAAGTGGAACGCTGCTTTGGTTGTTGGATGAAACAAAAACAGCCATGGGCGGACGCTTGTTGAAGCAGTGGATCGATAAACCCTTGATTGAAAAAAGCAACATCGAAAAACGGCAGAGTCTGGTTGAAAATTTAATCAACCATTTCTTTGAGCGAACAGACTTAGCTGAATTGTTGACTCGAGTCTACGACTTGGAACGTCTCGCCGGAAGAGTGGCTTTCGGAACGGTCAACGGCCGGGATTTGATTCAACTGAAAAACTCCCTCAAACAAATTCCGCAAATAAAAGAAGTCCTCTCCATGATGAACGATGGCGTATGGGACGAGATGCTGAGGGCATTGGATCCGGTGAAAGAAGTCTCATGGCTGATTGAACATGCCATTGTAGAAGAACCGCCCATTTCGGTGACGGAAGGCGATGTCATCAAAGACGGATACAATGAAAAGCTGGATGAGTACCGGGATGCGATGCGCAACGGGAAAAAATGGATTGCCAATCTAGAAAAAGAAGAGCGTGAACACACCGGGATCAAAAATCTGAAAGTCGGATTCAATAAAGTGTTTGGGTATTACATCGAAGTCACCAAGGCAAACTTAAAGCATTTAGAAGATGACCGTTATGAAAGAAAACAGACATTGACCAATGCGGAACGATTCATCACTCCGGAGTTGAAGGAAAAAGAAAGCTTGATTTTGGAAGCTGAAGACAAGTCCAAGGCGTTGGAGTACGAACTCTTTTTGGAAGTGCGCGAGCAAGTCAAGCAGCACATTGAACGGCTGCAGCACTTGGCCAAGAAGGTTTCAGAGATTGACGTGTTGCAGTCTTTTGCGGAAGTCAGCGAACGGTACCAATACGTCAAACCGTCTTTCCATACCGATTCGCAGCATGTGAATATTCAAGACGGACGGCATCCGGTAGTGGAAAAAGTGATGGGCGACCAGTCGTACGTTCCCAACAATGTGCAATTGGATCCTGAAACCGACGTGCTGTTGATTACAGGGCCCAACATGTCCGGGAAAAGTACCTACATGCGTCAGTTGGCTTTGACGGTTATCATGGCCCAAATGGGGTGTTTTGTCCCTGCAAGCCATGCGGAACTTCCGATTTTCGATCAAATCTTCACCCGCATCGGGGCGATGGATGATTTGATTGGCGGGCAGAGTACGTTCATGGTGGAAATGATGGAAGCCAACCATGCACTCAAGCACGCCACGCCGCGTAGTTTGCTGTTGTTTGATGAACTCGGACGGGGAACAGCCACGTATGACGGAATGGCGCTTGCAGAAGCGATCATCGTATATGTGCACGACGTCATTAAGGCTAAGACGCTGTTTTCCACCCATTATCATGAGCTGACCATTTTGGAAGAGCGGCTGCCGCGTTTGAAAAACGTACATGTAGGCGCCGTAGAAGAAGACGGCGATTTGGTTTTCTTGCACAAACTGGAAAGAGGCGCCGCAGATAAAAGTTACGGCATCCAGGTGGCAAAATTAGCCGGCCTGCCGAACCCTCTCTTGAAAAACGCAGCGGAAATATTGGACGAATTGGAGCAAAAAGGCAAGTCGTTATTCGCAGAAGAGACATCGGAACCTGCTGTCGAAATGCAAGAAGAGCCGGTTCCAACCCAGACAGATGGACAGCTTTCACTTTTCAGTACAGTTGATTCAGAAGACGAGCAAGTATTGAATGAATTAAAAACTTTGCAAATCATGAACATGACACCGCTGGAAGCGTTGAATAAGTTGTCTGAGATTCAAAAGATTTTGCTGCAAAAATAAAGAAAGGAGGGGACAGCGATGAACAGCATACGTGTCCTTTCTTCCAGACTGGCAGACCAAATAGCTGCCGGTGAGGTGATTGAACGCCCGGCTTCCGTTGTGAAGGAACTGGTGGAAAACGCCATTGACGCCCACAGCACACAAATCGACGTGTCGGTGGAAGAAGCGGGACTGAGAAAAATCGAAGTCCGGGACAACGGTGACGGCATTCCCCCTGAAGAGGCAGGTAAGGCGTTCCAACGCCACGCCACCAGTAAGTTGCAGTACGATGAAGATTTGTTCCGTATCCGTACCCTCGGCTTCCGAGGAGAGGCCCTACCCAGTATCGCCTCCGTTTCTGAGTTGACGCTTGAAACGTCAACCGGTGAAGGAGAGGGAAAGCATATTTCACTAAAAGGCGGCGCAGTGGAAGAAGAAAAACCAGCTGCTTCTCGTAAAGGGACGACCGTCACAGTGGAGAACTTGTTTTTCAACACACCAGCCCGCTTGAAATATATCAAGACGTTGAAGACAGAATTGGCTAATATAACGGATATTTTGAACCGATTCGCATTGGCACATCCTCACATCGCATTTCGCCTGGTCCATGATGGAAACCAAATGATTCGGACTGTAGGCAATGGCGATTTGCGTCAAGCCATTGCCGGAGTATACGGAGTAGAAACAGCGAAGAAGATGCGCGCGGTATCTTCAGAGAATTTGGATTTCCGGGTTTCAGGGTACGTGTCCCTTCCTGAAGTCACCCGTGCCAGCCGGAATTATATGACGCTGATTGTCAATGGCCGTTTCATTCGCAATATGGCGTTGAGCAGAGCGATTGAAACTGGCTACGGCTCGAAGTTGATGATTGGACGGCATCCGGTTGCAGTGGTAAATATTGAAATGGATCCATTGCTGCTGGATGTGAACGTTCATCCCACTAAGCAGGAAATCCGTATCAGCCGCGAAGACGAACTGGGGCAGTTGATCAAACAAGCCATCAATACGCGGATGAACAAAGAACAACGTATACCGCATGCTCTGGAGAACATGAACAGTGCCAAAAAGCAGCCTGCTCCAAAGTACGAACAAACCAAAATAGATTTTCGTGAACCGTCTGTTTCAGAAGACAAACCGTATACACCTGATTCTTTCGTTGGGAATCGGACAGAGAGGTACAAATCTTGGCAAACTGAGTCGTCTGTCGATCCACAAGGGAGACGGCAAGATGAAGACAACGGTTATGTGGAACAAGAAAACCAACCGCCTGGGAATCGTGTGGAGGAGCCTTTCTCTTCGATAGAGAGGAAGCCGTCACTGCAGGCGGGCGCAGTGCCTCTCAATGACCAGGAGCTGGCCGAAGAGCATGTGACAGAGTCGCCGTTGACGACAGCCCAAAAGTTGAAGAAACGGGAAGAACAGGCTGCAGGAAAGCCATTCCCTGAACTGGAATACATCGGTCAGATGCACGGCACCTATTTGTTTGCTCAGAACGAAGAGGGGCTGTACATCATCGACCAACATGCCGCACAGGAACGAATTAAGTATGAATATTACCGTAGCCGCATCGGTGAAATAGGAACTGCGCAACAGGAATTGTTGGTCCCGCTTGTCTTGGAATATACGACCAGCGATTGTCTGATCATCCAAGATCACAAAGAAACACTGGAAAAAGCCGGGTTACATTTGGAAGGTTTCGGTGAAAATGCCTTTCTCTTAAGAAGTCACCCTTCTTGGTTCCTTCCGGGACAGGAGGAAGCGACCGCCAAAGAAATGATTGATTTCTTGCTGCAAAAGCAGAGTATCAGTGTGTCTGACTTTAGAGAAGCGACCGCCATCATGATGAGCTGCAAACGGTCCATCAAAGCCAACCATTATTTGGGAGACCAACAGGCACGTGCGCTATTGGTGGATTTGGCTAAGGCAGCAAATCCTTACAATTGCCCGCATGGACGTCCGGTCTTGGTTCATTTCTCCACTCAAGACATGGAGAAGATGTTCAAACGGATCCAAGACCGAAATTAAGGTCCTCCGCGACAAAAGCAACAAGCGGAAAAATTGCTGTCTTTCGCCTTTTTGCGTTAAAATAAACTGAGTAGAAAGAAAGAGAAGGGAGCGGCACCATGGACATTATTTCGACTGTATTGAATCAATTAACCAATCAAGACAATCTGAAACATGTAGGCACGCGGGCAAATGCGCAGCCTTCTGAAGTACAAAAAGTCGCACAAAAAGGCCTGCCGTTGATTATGGAAGGATTGAATCAGCGCACAGCAAAAGATTCCGATACTTCGGCCCGGTTGGCGTCATCGATTGAAAAGCATGAAAAAGACGATGTGGCCAATCTGCCCAATTTATTCCAAAAGTCCAACCCAGATGAAGGCGGCCAATTGTTGGACATGGCCTTCGGAAACCAACAACGAGATGTGGAGTCCCAATTGTCCAAAGACACCGGCGTGGAACAGTCAAAAGTCGGCACGATTTTGAAATTGATTGCACCTATTGCACTAAGCATGTTGGCGAAAAAGAAAGGTTCAGGATCGTTAGGTGCTAGCGGCATTTCCAGTCTTCTCTCTGGTTTCAGTGGAGATATGCAAAAGCAATCCGGGTTTAATGCGTCGAGCCTGATTTCTGGATTTCTAGGAGGCCAGGATTCAAAAGACAGCAAAGAAGGTCCATTAGATAAACTAGGCGACCTGTTTAATCGGAAATGATCAGGAGGGAAAGTTCTGATGAAAAAAGCGTATGACAAAGAAGAGTTGAAAAAACGATTGACGCGTGAACAATACGAAGTCACGCAAAATGAAGCCACTGAAGCTCCTTTTACAGGAGAGTACGATGATTTCTATGAAGACGGTATCTATGTAGATGTGGTCAGCGGGGAGCCATTGTTTTCCTCGACCGATAAATACGATGCCGGATGCGGTTGGCCTTCATTTACCAAACCAATCGAGAAACAAGACTTGAAAGAGAAGTTGGACATGAAATACGGCATGATTCGTACGGAAGTCCGCAGCAAAGAAGCAGATTCGCATCTTGGACATGTATTTAATGATGGACCACAAGAAGCGGGCGGATTGCGCTATTGCATCAACTCAGCCGCGATGCGCTTTGTTCCTGCCGAACGTTTGGAAGAAGAAGGATACGGCGAATACAAGTATCTTTTCGAAAACAATTAGTGTCAAAAAGCGAAGGAAGCGTAGTTGCTTGCTTCGCTTTTTTTCGTGTACACCTTCATTACAGCTGTATTTGTGGTAGAATAGCAAATATGGGAACATATGTCCCAGTAAAATGAAATAGAAATGGAGAAAAAGCCGTGTTTGAGTATATCAAAGGGAAAGTTACATACATCGCGCCGGCTTATTTGGTATTGGAAAGTAACGGTGTTGGATATCTGCTGTATATGGCGAATCCATACCGGTATACGGATAAAATGGGCGAAGAAGCCACCATTTATGTGTATCATGATATCCGCCAAGATGCGATGTTGCTGTATGGCTTTAGAAACTATCAAGAAAAACAACTGTTCTTAAAATTGGTAAGAGTGTCCGGAATCGGACCGAAAAGCGCCATGGCGATTCTTGCCAATGAAGACCATTCCGGATTGGTTCAAGCGATCGAAAACGACGATGTCGCCTTTTTGATGAAATTTCCCGGAGTCGGCAAAAAAACGGCCGGTCAACTGGTGTTGGATTTGAAAGGCAAACTGGGCGATTTAGAGTTGCCTGGAGGAGATGCCCGCCCAGCAGCTGCTCTCTCTGCGGATGAGGAGACCAACAAAGAGCTCTCAGAAGCGGTTGAAGCACTGCTTGCATTGGGATACAGCAAAAAAGAAGCAGCCAAAGTCAAAAAACATTTGGAAACAATGGACGCTTCCACAACAGACGCCTATTTAAGAGAAGGTTTGAGGTTGTTGACGAAACGATGAGCAGTGAAATGAGGTGCACACATGTCTGCAGAAGATAGAATGATTTCCGCTGATGCGCAAAATGAAGAAGAAGCGGTCATTGAAAAGTCCCTTCGTCCCCGGTGGTTGAAACAATACATCGGACAAGATAAAATAAAACGGGAATTGTCCATCTACATCGAAGCGGCCAAAAAAAGGGAAGAAGCGTTGGACCATGTGCTTTTGTATGGACCTCCCGGACTGGGGAAAACAACGATGGCCATGGTTGTTGCCAATGAAATGGCCGTCAATATCCGCACAACGAGCGGACCAGCTATTGAAAAATCTGGCGACTTGGTGGCTCTCTTGAATGAATTGGAACCTGGAGATGTGTTATTTATTGATGAAATTCATCGTATGCCGCGGCTGGTGGAAGAAGTCTTGTATTCTGCGATGGAAGATTATTACATCGATATCATCGTAGGGGAAGGGGCGAATGCCCACCCGGTCCATTTCCCGCTTCCGCCGTTCACATTGGTCGGAGCGACGACGAGGGCTGGAATGTTGTCGGCGCCTTTAAGAGACCGATTTGGCATTGTGGCCCATATGGAATACTACAGCGTTGACGAGCTCAAGGAAATCGTTCTGCGTTCTGCGGATGTGCTCCAGACTCCAATTCATGAGGAAGGAGCGCTTGAAGTCGCACGTCGTTCCAGAGGCACTCCGCGGATTGCGAACCGTTTATTGAAACGGGTGAGGGATTTTGCGGAAGTGGAAGGATCGGGAGTGGTCACAAGTGAAGCTGCTTCTGAAGCGTTGGAACTTCTGCGTGTGGATGCAGAGGGACTGGATTCATTGGATCACCGGATGCTGCTCACAATGATTGAGATGTACAATGGTGGACCTGTCGGCCTTTCCACCCTGGCAGCAAACATCGGTGAGGAAACTGAAACCATCGCGTATATGGTGGAGCCATATCTCCTCCAAGCAGGGTTCATTCAACGGACCCCGAGAGGCCGGGTTGTCACTCATTATGGATACGAGCACCTAGGTTTCCCGATTCCGACAGATGGGGACAAGTGAAACAAAGTTATTTGAATGAAAGAAGGATGGCAACATGCTGACGACAGAGGATTTTGATTACGAATTACCTGAAGAATTAATAGCGCAGACTCCATTGAAAAACCGCTCCGAATCACGAATGATGATTGTGGATCATGAAAAGAAAGAATACACTGATGAAAGGTTCCCGGCCATCATTGAGCAGTTAAATCCCGGAGATGCATTGGTCATGAACAATACACGCGTTCTTCCGGCCAGGTTGTATGGGGTGAAGCCAGATACCGGGGGTCATTTGGAAGTGTTGTTGTTGAACAACATGGACGGTGATACTTGGGAAACACTTGTAAAACCGGCTAAAAGAGCTAAAAAAGGAACGGTCATTGAGTTCGGTGACGGCCGCTTGAAAGCCGTTGTGACGGAAGAATTAGAGCATGGCGGACGCATTGTGGAATTTTCATATGACGGCATCTTTTTAGAAGTGTTGGAATCGCTGGGGGAAATGCCGCTGCCGCCTTATATCAAAGAGCGTTTGGACGATCCGGACCGCTATCAAACCGTGTATGCAAAAGAAAACGGCTCGGCTGCTGCGCCGACCGCCGGTTTGCATTTCACGGAAGAAATATTAGAAGCCATCCAGAAAAAAGGTGTTCACTTGGTCTTTTTGACCTTGCATGTGGGACTGGGAACATTCCGTCCAGTCAGTGTAGACAATATCGAAGAGCACAAGATGCACGCGGAATTTTACCAATTGAACCAAGAAGCGGCCGACACATTGAACAAAGTCCGTGAGAACGGAAATAAAATCATCGCTGTTGGGACAACTTCAATTCGGACATTGGAAACCATCGGGACGAAATTTGACGGCAAACTTCAAGCCGACAGCGGATGGACCGATATTTTCATCGCTCCGGGATACACATTCAAAGTGGTTGACGCCTTTTTGACCAACTTCCACTTGCCGAAGTCAACTTTGGTAATGTTGGTAAGTGCCTTTGCAGGCCGGGAGTTGATTTTGGATGCATACAAACATGCCGTGGAAGAGCGGTATCGTTTCTTTAGTTTCGGAGACGCTATGTTTGTGAAATAAACGGATGCATGAAAAAGGAGCTTGGGGAAATTCCCAAGCTCCTTCTTTGACGCAGAAAAGGAAACTGAACCGTTAGAGCGTTAATTGGTTTCGGTCAGAATAAATGGGACGAGAGTCAAACTGCATGTGATAGATGCTGGTTTTTCATTCCTTCTGATTTATTCTTCCATTTCAACGATTGTGGTGAACACGGCATTCGAAACAAATTGACTGCTTTCACTTTTTGCATGAACACATGGTGCATGAACCTGGCTCAGTTCCTTTTCTCTATGTTTACTTTATCATCTCAAAGAAGCAGTTGCCATTATTTTGACTCCGTGATGCAAGAAAGATTTACAGAATGGAAGAATGTATTCTTTCGCTAAACATGGTATAATATTAAATTGTGTGCTGTGTAGACGAGCAACGAATAAGACTCAAGCAACGATAGAAGTGTTCCCACCAATATAGAGATAAAGTCCATATAATTGTGTAAAAGATAAAAGGCCATGTAACAGCCCTTTTACGGTACAATGTTTTTAACCACAAAAACATACCCAGGAGGACGTTACATGACCCAAGTACATTTTACACTGAACAACGAAGAGGTTCAAAGTATTATTGAACATTCGGTAAAAGATGAAGTTTCTAAAAATATTTTGACCACTGTTTTCAACCAATTGATG
>NZ_AUCD01000073.1 GCF_000429585.1 Atopococcus tabaci DSM 17538 | reverse complement strand
TGGGTCATGTGAATCCTCCTATCGTTTGGTTGTGGTAACTTAATTATAGGGGTTCACTGGCCTTTTTACATTTTAAACACACAAAAGGTGCCGGTGAACCATTTGATTCACCAACACCAAATATTATAGAACCAAAACAACATTCCCGACTCTTAAAATGTCTAAATAAAATTTAGAACGATTAACGGTTGTAGAACTCAACGATGAAGGACTCATCGATTTCTGCTGGCATTTCTTCACGCAATGGAAGACGAGTTAGAGAACCTTCCAATTTTTCGTCGTCGAAAGAAATGTATTCTGGACGGCCGAAGAGTGCTTCAACAGAGTCTTTGATGATTTGCATGTTTTTAGATTTCTCGCGAACAGCAATCACTTGTCCAACTTCAACGCGGAAAGATGGGATGTCTACACGTTTGCCGTCAACAGTGATGTGGCCGTGGTTGACCAACTGACGAGCTTGACGACGAGTAGAAGCAAGACCCATACGGAAGACAACGTTGTCCAAACGCTGTTCCAACAAACGCATGAAGTTTTCACCGTGTTTACCTTCTTTAATTTTGCCCGCTTTAACGAACAAGTTAAAGAATTGACGTTCGTTCAAACCGTACATGTGACGCAATTTTTGTTTTTCACGCAATTGCAATCCGTATTCAGAAAGTTTGATACGAGCAGTTGGTCCGTGTTGTCCTGGTGGGTACGGACGACGGTCTAGTTCTTTACCTGTGCCAGAAAGGGAAACTCCCAAACGACGTGATTTTTTCCAAGATGGTCCAGTATAACGTGACATATAATGTTCCTCCAATAATTTTTTTGGAGTAAAATAATCCTCAGGAATTCAGCATTACGTGCAGTCAGTTTTCAACCTTCGCCCTATGCAGCCGCGGGTTACACAATTGCACTATCTACAAGCGGATTGCTTGCAGGTAACTGACTGTTGACGCGGATACCATTCCTTGCTGCATTATTTTACACTCTTGCTATTATAGCTTTCATGCCTGGTGGTGTCAAGTATTCTTCTGATGATTACTCTGCGGAAGAGTGGTGAGAGGTCAAAATTTCTGCGAATGCTTCCAATTCTTTCTTATCTTCATCCGAAAAACGGTTTGGAATAGGAGCATCGATATCCAAGACGCCGATGTATTTGTCATCAATGCGGAGCGGAACAACGATTTCTGATCGGCTGGCCGCATCGCAGGCGATATGTCCTGGGAATTCATGGACATCAGGTACTACGATGGTTTCTCTTGATTGGAATGCCGTACCGCAGACACCTTTGCCGTTCCCAATCCGAATGCAGGCGACTTTTCCTTGAAACGGGCCAAGCACGAGTTCGTTTTTTTCCTCTTCATATAGGTAGAACCCGGCCCAGTTTATTTGGTCAAGATGTTCGAACAACAAGGCGGAAGCATTGCTCAAGTTGGCAATCAAATTCTGCTCGTCAGCAAGTATGGCTTTCAGCTGACGGTTCAACAAAGTGGGTGCAGATGTGTGTGTCATTTTATTCACCTCAAAAATTCAATTAGTATTTTATAGTACAGTATAACATAAGTAATGAATGTTTGTTATAATGGTTGAGTGGCATTAAAAAGTACAGTATCGTAAATAAAAAAACAACAACATATTTAGAAATTTGCTGGAGGTAACCCATGGGTGTGGAAGGAATTATTGTAATCATTCTCGTGCTGTTCATTATAGGATATGTGGCTGCGTATATTATGAAGACGCGGCATTATCGTGTAATTGATGCTAT
The DNA here is from genome assembly GCF_000429585.1 of Atopococcus tabaci DSM 17538. Taxonomy (GTDB): domain Bacteria; phylum Bacillota; class Bacilli; order Lactobacillales; family Carnobacteriaceae_A; genus Atopococcus; species Atopococcus tabaci. The sequence goes on along the minus strand of NZ_AUCD01000073.1, from coordinate 9,614 downwards.
GGAAGAGAAAAAGAAAGAATTGGGACAGCGATCGCTGAATGAACAATTTCAACAAGGAGATCGGCTGACGTTGTCAGGAAAGTCAGAAGAAGAATTTAAGAAACTGCTTCACAGATGGAACCGGGTAGAAACTCAAGAGATGCCGTCTATTGAAAATCATCTTTTTGAAGCGGAAAAGTCAGTGGATTTGCTGCGTTTCTCCAAAGCGAAAAAAGCGGAAGAAACCGCTCATGAAACCATTTCTTCTGTGACGGGGAATATCGAACAAATCCAGAAGGAGCTTGAACAGTTGCTTCGCCGTCCAATGGAGAATCAAACGTTAGCGGAGCAAACACAGCAAAGGTACCAACAATTGCGAAAAAGACTGTTGACGCAGAGCTTTACATTTGGTCCGGCATTGGAAGAACTGGAGAATCGTTTAAGTGAAATGGAAGAACAGTCATCTGTTTTTTTCGCCTACACTTCCGAAGGCGATCATATGGCCGGCCGACAAGTGTTGGATCAATTGGATAAAGACATCGAGAAGATGGAGCACCAATTGGATGTCATCCCAGAAGAGTTGGAAGTATTGGATAAGGTGTTTCCAGAAGACTTGAAAGAGCTGAGAAAAGGGTATGAGATGCTGCGGAAGCAGGACATGAAGTTCCCTGACGACACAATCTTGGAAGACATTCAACAACTGGAGGAGCAGTTGACGGTATCTAAGCAGCTGATTGGAAGGTTGGCACTGGAAGAAGCGGCATCCAACAACGACGCCATTGATGACCGCATTGGTGACCTCTACGAGAAAATGGAAAAAGAAGTCCAAGCGAAAGAGACGGTCAGAAAAGAAGCAATGAACCTTCGAAAAGCTTTCCATTACTTGGCGGAGAGAAACAGGAGGTTGCGGATTGAAACGGACCGTATAGGCCAAAATTATGTGCTGTCTGAAGAGTTGGCTTCGGCGGGAGAACGATCGAAAGAAAAACTGGAGAAAAATCAGCAAGAGTTTGAACTGATCCAAGAAAATCTTTCGGACTTTCCGATGATTTTTTCTGAAGTTCAACAGCGGTTGGAAGACATTTTTGAACAGTTGGAACAAATCAATGACGATCAAGAGCAAACATATGAAGACTTGCAGCATCTGCGTCAAGAAGAACAGGAAATAAAACAACACGTAGATGAGATGGAACTTCGTATGCGGGCAGTGAAGAGAAAAATTGAAATGCACCACCTCCCGGGACTGCCGGAACAGTATTTAGATTTGTTTTTCTATGTCACAGACCGCATCGAAGAATTGGCCATTGAATTGAGTCAGTTGCAGATGGATATCCAAAAAGCGCGTGAGCTGGAACGGCTGTGTGAAGAGGAAGTGCAAAAAATTGAGGCCGAAACCGATCAATTGATTGACACGGTCCGGCTGACCGAATTGACGATGCCTTATATCAACCGGCACCGGTCAGAAAGTGAAAATGTTGAAGAAGCTATCCAACAGAGCCGCTATTATTTCCGTGAAGAGTTTGATTACGATGCAGCGTTAAATGTATTGGTGCAAGAGTTGGAAAGAATTGAACCGGGCGCTTTTGAAGAAATCAAAGCAAATTACCAGCAGTACAATGAAGGAATGTAACCATTCAACACAAATGAAAATACACTTGGACAAGACAAAAGGCTGAACCGTTTCAGCCTTTTTGCTTGTCTGATTTTATGTGGAAAGCACCTTGTAATCGAAGGCGATTTTGATATAATAGAGAAGTTTGTAAATGAGCTTAAGTCGATTGAAAACAAAAAGAAACACTATTAGGAGGGAATGAGGCCGCATGATATATTTTGATAACAGTGCCACTACTAAAATTTCCCCGTCTGCTTTAGAGACATACCAAAAAGTCAGCGAGCAATTTTTTGGAAATCCCTCTAGTCTGCACCAATTGGGCGAGCATTCGTCGCGTTTGCTTCATCAATCGCGTCTGCAAATCGCTCAATTGCTGGGAGTGACGGATGAGGAAATTTACTTTACCAGCGGAGGAACAGAGGGAGACAACTGGGCCATCAAAGGTACCGCTTTGGAGAAAAAACCATACGGAAACCATATCATCACGTCCTCAGTAGAACATCCGGCAGTGCGTGAGAGTATGGAACAGTTGGAACAATTCGGCTGGGAGGTCACGTACCTTCCTGTCAATGAAAAGGGCGAAGTTTCGGCCGATGACGTCAAAAAAGCTGTGCGTCCGGAAACTGTATTGGTGTCTATCATGGCAGTGAACAACGAAGTGGGGAGTATTCAACCGATTGAAGAAATTGGCGAAGTGTTGCGGGAATATCCTTCCGTTCACTTTCATGTGGATGCGGTCCAAGCAGTTGGGAAAGTTCCGTTGAAATTAGGAAAAGACAGCCGGATTGACATGGCTGTATTCTCTGGACATAAATTCCATGCTCCAAGAGGAACGGGATTTATGTACATCAAAAGAGGGCGTCGCCTCGCGCCGTTAATCACAGGCGGAGGACAAGAAAGCAGCCAACGAAGCGGAACCGAAAATGTTCCAGCGATTGCTGCAATGGCCAAATCGTTCCGAATGACAATGGAACCTATTCAAACGAATGCCAACAAAATGATGGAAATACGTTCCTATTTAATGAATTCGCTGAAGGAAAAGAAAAAAGTGACCGTCTTTTCTCCTGAAAAAGGAGCGCCGCACATCGTCTGCTTTGGCATAAAAGATATCCGTGGAGAAGTGGTTGTCCATGCGCTTGAAGACAAAGGGATTTATGTCTCTACGACCAGCGCTTGTTCCAGCCGCAGTCAAGTGGAAGCGAGCAGTTTGATAGCGATGAATGTGCCCAAGCAAGTGGCGCAAACCGCCGTCCGTGTCAGTCTCTCACCAGACAATACGTTGGAAGAAGCCGAAGAATTTATGACTGTATTTAACAACGTGTATGAACAATTCACTTACATCAATTAAGCAAGAAAACAGAAAGGAGCCTGACATGCAGTATACAGAAATTATGGTTCGATACGGTGAACTATCGACCAAAGGAAAAAACAAAAAATACTTCATTAAAAAGTTGTCCACCAACATCCGTCAAGCGTTGAAAGATTTTCCTGAAGTTCAAGTAGTGGGCAACCGAGACCGACTCCATATCAAACTGAACGGAGAAGATGGCGAGGCCATCATTGAACGTCTGCGTCCGATGTTTGGCATTCAAACGTTCTCTCCTGTAGTGAAAGTAGAGAAGTCATTGGAAGCTGCTTGTGAAGCGGCCGTCGAATTGGTGAAGAAGCAGTACAAAGAAGGCATGTCTTTCAAAATCAATACCCGCAGAGCGGATCACGAATTTGAATTTGATACCAACGAAATCAATCAAAAAATGGGTTCAGCAGTCGCTTTAGCCATCCCGTCCATTCGAATCCAAATGAAACAACCTGATATCGTTGTTCGAGTCGAAGTGCGTCAAAGAGGCATTTACCTCTCCACAGAAACAATTCAAGGAGCGGGAGGGCTGCCGGTGGGGACAGGCGGAAAAGGAATGTTGATGTTGTCGGGGGGGATTGATTCCCCGGTGGCAGGTTACTTGGCACAAAAACGCGGCTTGGAAATTGAAGCCGTCCATTTCCACAGCCCGCCGTATACGAGCCCACAGGCATTGCAGAAAGCAAAAGATTTGGCCGGAAAGCTCGCCGTTTATTCTGGGACGATTCAATTCATTGAAGTGCCGTTTACGGAAATTCAAGAAGAAATCAAAAAACATGTCCCTCAAGGTTACGGGATGACCATCAACCGGCGCATGATGCTTCGTTTGACAGACGAAATCCGTAAACAACGGGAAGGACTGGCTATCGTCAACGGTGAATCCATCGGACAGGTAGCTTCTCAAACATTGGAAAGCATGGCGGCCATCAATGCAGTAACGAACACACCGATGATTCGTCCGGTTGTGTCGATGGATAAAACTGAAATCATTGAAATCGCTGAGAAAATTGACACATTCGAATTGTCCGTCCAGCCATACGAAGACTGCTGCACAATTTTTGCTCCGCCGAAGCCGAAAACACGGCCTCAGGTGAGCAAGGCAGAACAGTATGAGGAACATTTGGATGTGGAAGGGTTGATTCAAAGAGCGTTGGACGGTATCAAAGTGACTGCCATTCACGCGGGTGAAACATCTGAATCCAAAGAACAAGAACTGTTTGCAAGTTTGCTGTAAACGACTATCCGCGGACTGTCCTTTCCACAGGGACGACCCGCATTTTGTTTGCTTTCCGTCGCTTGCTTTCTGTATAGTAAAGGCAGGAAATCTTACTATGTTAGGAGAGAGCGAAATGGAAGTGAAGATGAAAGGCGAGCCGCATCAAACATCAGGAAACATCCCTGAAAAAGGACATCAGGCTCCAGATTTCGAAGCCATCACATTGAACGATCGAGTCGTCCATATAGAAGATTATGAAGGCGAAGTGGTCTTGATCAGTGTGTTCCCAGATATTGGGACCAGCACCTGCTCCAGACAAACAGAAGAATTCAATAATTGGGCATCTAAGTTAGACGATGTCCGTATCTTATCTATTTCAACGAATACAAAAGATGAACAACAGCAATGGTGTGTTGGAAAAGAAATTAAGATGGATATGCTTCGGGACGCAAACCGTTCATTCGGAAAAGCGTATGGAGTGTTTATCGAAGACATGGATAAACTGGCCCGTTCCGTATTTGTAGTGGACCGAAAAGGACAAATCGTCTACCGGGAAATTGTAGAAGAGATGTCCGGGGAACCAAATTACGAGAATGCAGTAGCCGCTGCCCGTCAAGCTTTGGCAAATATTTAAACAATCTCTTTCGAAAAGAAGGATTCCATGATACAATCTCTTTGACGAAAAAAGTTAAAAGCGACGAACAAGAGGAGTAATTTCGGGCAGTTGTCTTCAGAGAAGGGGAAGAGGTGGGAACCCCTGGCAACACCGGAATGAAGGTAGCTTGTGAGCTGGCAAAGTGAAACGCAGTAGTTTTGCCTGGATTGACGGACCATTATCTCCGTTCTTAAAGAGACTTGTATGGAACAAGTAATTTAGGTGGTACCGCGTATGAGAGCATACGTCCTAATCAAAGGACGGATGCTCTCTTTTTGTTTACAAAGAGAAGGAGGAAGAAAGTATGGCTAAAGACATATCAATGCCGACAAAATATCAACCAAATGAAGTTGAAAAGGGTCGTTATCAAAAGTGGCTCGATCAAGATTTGTTCAAACCAAGTGAGGACGCATCAGCGGAACCGTATTCTGTTGTCATTCCGCCTCCCAACGTGACAGGAAAACTACATTTGGGTCATGCATGGGATACAACACTGCAAGACATCATCATTCGTCAAAAACGGATGCAAGGCTACGATACCTTGTGGCTGCCGGGAATGGACCATGCTGGTATTGCGACTCAAGCAAAAGTGGAAGAAAAATTGGCGACAGATAATATTTCTCGTTACGATTTAGGAAGAGAAAAATTTGTCGACACCGTATGGGAATGGAAAGATGAATACGCTGAATTTATCCGTGAGCAGTGGGCGAAACTAGGTTTATCCGTTGATTACAGTCGTGAGCGGTTTACATTGGACGAAGGGTTGAACGAAGCTGTCCGTCAAGTATTCGTCACTTTGTACGAACGAGGATTAATTTACCGCGGCGAGTACATCATCAACTGGGATCCTAAAGCTCAAACTGCTCTATCAGATATTGAGGTAGAGCACAAAGACGTGGAAGGTGCCTTTTACCACATCACTTATCCGTTGGCAGACGGAACAGGAGAAGTGGAAATCGCCACAACTCGTCCAGAGACCATGCTGGGAGATACAGCTGTGGCTGTCCACCCGGAAGACGAGCGGTACAGCCACTTGATTGGAAAGACCGTCATCCTGCCTTTGATGAACCGTGAAATTCCGATTGTGGCAGACGATTATGTGGACCGTGAATTCGGAACAGGCGTGGTGAAAATCACTCCTGCTCATGACCCGAACGACTTTGAAGTAGGGAACCGCCATGAATTGCCACGCTTGAACGTAATGAATCCAGATGGTTCCATGAACGAACAAGCAGGGAAGTATGCTGGAATGGATCGATTTGAGGCACGGAAAGCTGTGATAAAAGATCTAGAAACAGAAGGTCGTTTATTGAAGATAGAAAAAATGGTTCACAGTGTCGGTCACTCAGAAAGAACCGGCGTAATGGTTGAACCGCGTTTGTCCACGCAATGGTTTGTTAAAATGGCTCCATTGGCTGAAAAAGCGATTCAAAACCAACAAGGCGAAGACAAAGTCACCTTTGTGCCGAACCGATTTGAAAAAACGTTCTTGAATTGGATGGAAAATGTCCATGACTGGGTCATTTCCCGACAATTGTGGTGGGGACACCGTATACCAGCCTGGTACCATAATGAAACAGGGGAAATGTATGTCGGCATGACAGAACCGGAAGACATTGAAAATTGGACACAAGATCCAGATGTCTTGGATACATGGTTCTCTTCTGCTTTGTGGCCGTTCTCCACCATGGGTTGGCCTGACACGAATGCAGAAGATTTCAAGCGCTACTTCCCGACCAACACACTTGTCACTGGTTACGACATCATCTTCTTCTGGGTGAGCCGAATGATTTTCCAGAGTTTGGAATTCACTGAAGAACGACCATTTGAACACGTATTGATTCACGGTCTGATCCGTGACGAACAAGGCCGCAAAATGAGTAAATCGCTCGGTAACGGAATCGACCCGATGGATGTCATCGACAAATACGGGGCAGACGCCCTGCGCTGGTTCCTTTCCAATGGTTCAGCGCCTGGTCAAGACGTGCGATTCAGTTATGAAAAAATGGATGCGGCATGGAACTTCATCAATAAAATTTGGAACGCCAGCCGGTTCGTTATCATGAACTTGGAAGACTTTAACTTTGGGGCCATTGATTTGACCGGAGAAAAAACCATTGCCGACAAATGGATTTTGGCACGGTTGAACGAAACGATCCGTCAAGTCACTGAGTTGTTTGAGAAATTTGAATTCGGGGAAGCCGGACGTCAATTGTACCACTTCATTTGGGATGACTTCTGTGACTGGTACATCGAGATGAGTAAAGAGGTGTTGTTCAACGGCACCGCAGAACAAAAGCTCACGACGAAGAGTATTTTGACTGTCGTATTGGATCAAACGCTTCGCCTGTTGCACCCGATTATGCCGTTTGTGACGGAAGAAATTTGGGAAAACTTGCCTCATGAAGGAGTGTCACTGGTGACGGCTGAGTACCCGACTGCACGGGAAGAATTTGATGACGCATCCGCATTGAAGAACATGACGATGTTGATTGACGTGATCCGTTCTGTCCGTACCATCCGTACCGAAGCCAACCGTCCGCTTTCACAGCCGATTGATTTGTTGATCAAACCAAACAACGACGAAACACACCAGTTCTTGATGGACAACCAAGCTTATTTGGACCGTTTCTGTAACCCGGAAACATTGACCATCGACAAGCAACTTGACGTTTCTCAAGAAGCGAAAACCGCAGTTGTCACTGGAGCAGAAATCTTTGTTCCGTTGAGTGGATTGGTCAATGTTGAAGAAGAAATTCAACGCTTGGAGAAAGAGCTCGACAAATGGATCAAAGAAGTCAAACGAGCGGAAGGCAAACTGGCGAATGAAAAATTCGTTCAAAACGCTCCGGAAAGTGTCGTGGAACAAGAGCGTGAAAAACTAGCTTCCCACCAAGAAAGAAAACGAGCTGTGGAAGAGCAGTTGACTCAAATGAAGCAGCTGAACGAAGGAGAATAAATTAAATGACGTCACTTCAAGCAGTTATTTTTGACATGGATGGATTGATGTTCGACACCGAGACCATTTATTATCACTCTAATCAAAAAGCTGCGGATGCACTCGGGTTGGATTTCGATTATTCTGTTTACGAAGAATTCATCGGTGCTTCAGATGCAGATTTCTTTGAAGGGATGCACAAACGATGGAACGACCCGCTTGTTGTCAACCGGTTCATTGAGAGCAGCCAAGCCACATTGAAAGAGGCCATGCGAAACGACACAATCGGGGTTAAAAAAGGACTGCCGGAACTTCTCCGTTATTTGGAGAGTGAAGGGGTTCAACGAATTGTGGCTTCCAGTTCTGAACGGAAATTGGTTGAACTGTTGCTGGAACGGACGGGTATCCGGCCGTATATCCAAGACATCGTGGCAGGGGATGAAGTGGAGAAAGCCAAACCGCACCCGGAGATTTTTCTGAAAGCTTGGGGAAAAACGGGTTGTCCAAAAGAAAATGTATGGATATTGGAAGATTCCCTCAACGGTATTCGAGCAGCGCACAGTGCTGGAATCCGCTGCCTGATGGTGCCGGACTTGATTCCTCCGAATAAAGAAGCGAAAGAAAAAGCTTACGCAGTGCACGAAGATTTAACAGACGTCTTATCTTTCTTCAAAGGTTTCAATAAATAAATGAAAATACCTCTTTTTTGCGTAGTTATATAATGACGAGCGAAAAGGAGGTATTTTTATTGGAAAAGGTAGCAATCAGGATGATGAAAGATGTCCCGGAACAATCTCGGCCGCGGGAAAGGTTATGGCACTATGGGGAAAAAGCGTTGTCTGATCACGAACTGTTGGCCATTTTATTGAGAACAGGGACACGCTCTGCGAATGTAATGGACCTTGCCATGCGCATATTAAAAACATTTGGGGACTTTTATCAATTGAAACAGGCGTCGTTGGAAGAGCTGATGGCTATACCAGGTATAGGAAAAATCAAAGCAGTGGAAATCAAAGCAGCGATTGAACTAGGATCGAGAATATCTAAAGCATCCCAAATAAAATCCGGACGAATTACATCCAGTAAGAAAGCAGGAGAGATACTGACGGAGGAACTGCAGGGGTACCAACAAGAACACGTGATGGCCATCTTTTTAAATACCAAAAATGAAATCATCAAAAAAGAAACGGTTTTTATTGGCTCTTTAAACTCTTCAGTTGCTCACCCGAGAGAGATATTTAAAGCGGCTGTCCGGTGTTCGGCGGCGCGTATCATATTGGGCCACAATCATCCGTCTGGCAATCCAGAACCTTCCGACGCAGATTACGCGTTCACAAAACGGATGGTGGAGTGTGGAGAAATGATGGGGATTGAAGTGTTGGACCATTTTGTGATTGGGGAACAAACTTACATCAGTTTGAGAGAATCCGGCTGGGTGTAAAATAAAACATTTGAAAAACTCCTTGTTATATTATGGCGGGCGTGCTATAATGACTTTAACATTATGTGAGGTATCAAGTACGAACTGTGTAATGCATTCCGAATCGTACCAAAAGCAATAATGTAAAAATATTTTTGTGCTTCGGCACGAGGAGGATGTTTTATAATGGAACAAGGTACAGTAAAATGGTTTAACGCAGAAAAAGGTTTTGGATTCATCGAACGTGAAGGCGCAGAAGACGTATTCGTACACTTCTCTGCAATCCAAGAAGAAGGATTCAAATCTTTGGAAGAAGGTCAAGCAGTAGAATTTGACATCGAAGAAGGAAACCGCGGACCACAAGCTGCTAACGTTGTTAAACGTTAATCAGTAAAACAAACCTAAACAAGAGGCTGGAACGATTGCTGAGTAATCAG
>NZ_AUCD01000072.1 GCF_000429585.1 Atopococcus tabaci DSM 17538 | reverse complement strand
ACTTATTCAAATCGATTATTTTTGATTGCGGGAAAGAATTTTCAAACTGGAAAAACATCAGCAATCAACAGGATATCGACATTTATTTTGCAGACCCAGGCACGCCCTCTCAAAGAGCTCTAAATGAAAATTCAAATGGGTTACTACGAAAAACCGGTCTACCAAAAGAAATGGATTTCAATTCAGTTACACAAGAGTACATTTCAAGCGTTTCTTCTAGAAGAAACAACATTCCAAGAAAGTCATTAAATTATCGAACACCACTTGAGTGTTTCTTAGATCATGTAGACAATGATATTTTGTCTCGCTTAATTTGACAAATCAAAAAAATAAAAAAGAACCAAAAATAAAAAACATGATCAGCACAAGGGCGAAAACTTTTTTCCAACCATTAATTGACACTATCGCGATTGTGTGTTTACTTTTATTTAATACGATAACAAATAGAAAAAAACAGCATGTTGTGCCTCCAAGGAGGAAATCCCTAGAGTGATTACCTAAATGAGCCGGTCTGAAAAAATAGTAGGCGATGAAAGGTTGAAACATTCATCCACCTATGCCGAACAGAGCATAGAAGGCCGTTCATTGCAGTGTTATTGATCGTCGTTATCAGTATGACAGAGCTGTTTTAGCATGCTTCATTTGTTTCAACTGCAACACCGAAATGATCAGAAACGACTGGATAGTGATGTCCGTTGAAGATCACCTTTGAGGAAATCACTGGAACAGGATGATTCGAAAAGATATAATCCATTCGCAAACCTGTTTGATTATCTATCCATCCATCAATTGCCTTTGCAACCGTAAAGCCGTTATCTTTTTCTTCAGCAAGCGTGTAAGTGTCGAACCATTGTTGTGAAACGCTATCGTATCCTTCTTCTTTTTGGTCGGCTGGATTGTTGAAATCCCCCATTAGAAATATCCAACCTGATAATGATTCAAAAACTTTTTGGGCTTTTTCCCATTGGCTTGAAAAGGGTTCTTCCTCATCTTGCCACCAACCAAGGTGCAGGCTGAAGTACCAATGTCCTTTTGACTTGATGCCAAGGGCTTTGCGGCTCTTGTAATTATCATAGGACTTATTTTCTGAAACAAAAAACGAGGAAACTTCTTCAATCGGATTCAAACTCAATAGAGCCAAACCTTCATCGTAGCGGTCATACCCAACATGAGAAGGTTCCCAAGTCCAATAGTAAGAAAGCCCCTTTTCGCGAAGTTTTTCCTGTAAAAGTAGCGCAAAGTTATCTTCTTTGATGGGATGTTCTTTGTTTGCCTCTTCAAAAGAAAGCAACCTCGACGGCTCTACTAAAGGAGCAGCAATCGATTGATTCACTTCCTGCAAAGCGATCACATCAAATTGCTGCGCAGCGATTGCTTCACATAAGAACGTCAACTTTTCAAGTGCCTCTTCTTCCATCCAGCTGTGTGTGTTCAATGTTAGCAATTTCAATTTCTATCCTCCTAATTCGTCGAGAATATCTGATTTTAAAATATCGGCTTTAGGTCCATAAATAGCTTGGATACCTGTACCTTTTTTAACCAAACCTAGAGCACCCAACTCTTTCCAATCTTCTTCGTTTTTGACAGCTTCTGGATCTTTGACGGTTACACGTAAACGTGTCATACAAGCATCTACATCTGAAATGTTTGTTTTTCCGCCTAATGCTTCAATGATCCCAGCTACTTGTGCATTCGTTGTTTCATTTGCTGGGGCTGCGTCTGTTTCTTCCTCATCAGTTGTTTCTGATGAAGATTCATCAATGTAATTACCAAGACGACCTGGAGTAGCGATGTTGAATTTTCCGATCATCCAATAAGAAATACCATAAGCAAGTAAGAAGAAAATCACACAAGAAAGAACAAAATTGATGACATCTCCTAATAACCCCGCATTGATCGACATTGGAATACGGGTCAAGAATTCAAGAATACCAAACGAGTGAACACGTAAGTTGATGATATCTACTAATGCAAAAGACAAACCTTGAATCACTGCATAAATACCATATAAAGCAGGAGAAGTAAACATAAACATGAATTCAAGCGGTTCTGTCACACCTGTCAAGAAAACAGCTAAACCGGCAGAGAAGAAAATAGATTTGTACTTAGAACGTTTGTCTTTGTCTGTACGACGATACATTGCAAATGCAATTCCCAACAATGTTCCGGCAGCACCAATCATTTGTCCGGCTTTAAAGCGGGCAGGTGTCACGGAAGCCAAAAGATTGTTATAAGCAGCTGTATCTCCAGCGTTTTTCAAGTTGACCAAGTCACTCGTCCAAGCTAACCATAAAGGATCTTGTCCGAAAACTTGTGTACCGGCAGAAGATCCGGTCAATACAGTATAAGTTCCGCCTAGTGCAGTATAGTTGACCGGGATCGTCAGCATATGGTGCAAACCGAAAGGCAGTAGAAGACGTTCTAATGTACCATAAACAAATGGCGCAAAGATAGGAGCTGTCTCACTTGAAGTCGCGATCCATTGTCCAAAGTTGTTGATACCTGTTTGGATGATCGGCCAAACAACAGCTAAGACAAGCGAAATGATCACTGACCATAGAATAACGACAAATGGAACAAAACGCTTTCCATTAAAAAAGAAAGGGCTTCAGGAAGTTTGCGGTAATTATAATACTTGTTGAAGATGACTGCGCCGACGAATCCAGCAATGATCCCTACAAATACCCCCATGTTCAGCGCAGGTGCACCTAAGATAGAAGTAAAGTAACCGTCTACCAAAATCTCGCTACCAAACAAAGTATGCGTTGTTGCACCTTCTGTTGTCAGCATTTCAGATGTTACACCGAATAATGCACCTGTAGTTACATTGATCAGGATAAATGCTAATAGCGCTGCGAAAGCACCGCCTGCTCTTTCTTTTGCCCATGAACCCCCGATTGCTGCAGCGAATAAGATATGTAGGTTACCAATGATGGCCCAACCTAAACTTTCCATTACGCCGCCAGTTGTACCGATAAGGAATAAATCTCCACCAAACATAGTGATCATTTTTCCAATACTGATCATCAATCCTGCGGCTGGCATCACGGCCACTACGACCATCAATGCTTTTCCTAACTTTTGCCAAAAATCAAATGAAAAAAACTTTTTCATTTTAAAAACCTCTCCTTCTTGTTCCGTTAAAAAATAAATAATGCAAACGGTTACCTTAAAGATACGTTTATTCAAAAGCAAATGCAAGCGTTTTTCTGCGGTTTATGCTAAGGAGAAACTTGTTATCGATAACAGAATTGTTGAAACGCGAGGATAAGCGGTTTTTGGAGCAAAAAGAGAAGAGCGTAGATAAAAAAACGATTTTTGAATTGACAATGCAACCGTTTGCTTATAGACTGACGTTGCATAACAGAGAAATTGAAAGCAGCAGGGAGGATCCCTATGCCATTCAATGAATCAGGAGGAAAAGAAATGACAGATAATCGATTGTTTGATATTGATGAATGGAAAGTAAAAACTACACTGTTGAATAAAAAAGAACGCCGATTGCAAGAGAGCTTAACTAGTATTGGGAACGGTTACATGGGCATGCGCGGCAACTTCGAAGAAACTTACTCAGGAGATCATCATCAAGGAAGTTACATAGGCGGCATCTGGTACCCTGACAAAACGCGAGTAGGCTGGTGGAAGATCGGTTACCCAGAATATTTTGGTAAAGTGATCAATACAATGAACTTCATTCAGTTGGACATTGTGATCGATGGTGAAAAAGTTGATTTGTATACAGATACGATAACGGACTTTGAAATGGAATTGGACATGCAGCATGGTCTGTTGAATCGACGTTATGTGATAGACAAAAAAGGTAAAAAAGCAGCTGTTAATGTAGAACGTTTTGTTAGTTTGGATCAAAAAGAATTGTGTGCCATTCGTTTATCGGTGACGAGTTTATCTGACACGATCGATGTAGAATTGATACCTGCATTAGACGGTGATGTCACAAATGAAGATGCCAATTATGAAGAAAAATTCTGGCTGCCTGTTGCGTCAAAAGCGAATACACTGGTTATCGAAACCAAACCAAATGACTTTGGCATTGAACAATTCACTGTTGGAGCAACGATGACGAACCGCGTAACGCATGTTGAAAAAACGGGTGAAGTGCTGACGTCGATGAAAGTTTCTGAAACGTATAGTGGTAATTTAACACCAGGACAATCGGCAACGATCGAAAAACGGGTCGTGCTCACAACTTCTCGCGACTATGATCCAGAAAAGGTAGAACAACAAAGCCAAGTGATCAGTCAGGCAGTAGATGCTTTATCCTTTGACGAATTGAAAAGACGTCATCAAACGTTATGGTTGGAAAGATGGCAAAAGGCGGATATTGAAATCGGTGGAGATCCAGCTGCGCAACAAGGCATTCGTTTCAATCTATTCCAATTATTCTCCACTTATTATGGTGAAGACTACCGCTTAAATATTGGACCAAAAGGTTTTACAGGTGAAAAGTATGGCGGTGCCACTTACTGGGATACAGAAGCTTATGCCGTTCCCCTTTATTTAGCTTTAGCCGATCAAAGCGTAACCAAAAACTTATTGACGTATCGTCACAATCAGTTGCCAGAAGCTGAGCACAATGCGCGTCAGCAAGGATTGAAAGGTGCATTGTATCCCATGGTCACATTTACAGGTGTTGAATGCCACAACGAGTGGGAAATCACCTTTGAAGAGATCCACCGGAATGGCGCAATAGCATATGCGATCTACAACTACACGAACTATACAGGCGATGAAACCTATTTGAAAGAAAAAGGATTAGATGTCTTAGTAGGCATCAGCCGTTTTTGGGCCGATCGTGTGCATTATCATCGGACGAAAGATCAATATATGATCCACGGTGTTACAGGACCGAATGAGTACGAAAATAACGTAAACAATAACTGGTACACAAATAAAATGGCAGCTTGGACATTGCGTTACACACTATCAGTACTCCCATTGGCACCGCTGAAAAAAGAAGAACTTCATATCAGCGAAGAAGAACTGGACAAATGGCAAGACATTATCAATAAAATGTATTATCCTTATGACAAAGAACAAGGCATCTTCGTTCAACATGATACTTTCCTTGATAAAGACTTGCGGCCAGTCAGCGCGTTAGATCCTGCTGAACTGCCATTGAATCAGAACTGGTCTTGGGATAAGATCTTGCGTTCGCCATTCATCAAGCAGGCAGATGTTTTGCAAGGCCTCTACTTCTTTAGAGATGAATTCTCAACTGAAGAGATCGAGCGCCAATTCGATTTTTATGAACCTATGACTGTTCATGAATCAAGTCTATCACCAAGTATTCATGCGATTTTGGCTGCTGATCTTAAAAAAATGGACAAAGCGGTTGCTTTTTATGAACGAACTGCACGTTTAGACTTGGATAATTATAATAATGATACCGAAGATGGCTTACATATCACTTCTATGACGGGAAGCTGGCTGACGATCGTTCAAGGATTCGCAGGAATGAAAACGACTGATGGACGCTTATCCTTTAGACCGTATTTGCCTAAGAACTGGCAAAACTATGCTTTCCATATCAATTATCGCGATCGTTTGTTAAAAGTATCGGTAACAAGTGATGAAGTGAAGATAGCATTATTAGAAGGTGAGCCGCTAGACATGGCGGTTTACGATGAAGCTGTTTTACTGAAGCAAGTATACACTTGCAAAACAGTTGCTGTTTAGTAACGAACATACTGATCAACAGGAGGAAGGAAGCGTGAAGAAGATGAAAGCTGTATTATTTGATTTAGATGGTGTGATCACAGACACTGCTGTTTACCATTACAAAGCTTGGAAAGCATTGGCTGCAAAAATTGGAATTGAGATCGATGAAGCGTTTAACGAGCAATTGAAGGGTATCAGCCGTATGGACTCTCTAGAGCGTATTTTGGCAAAAGGGAGCAAATTAGACGCCTACTCAGAGGAAGATAAGCTTGCATTGGCAACAGAAAAAAATGATTTGTATAAAACCATGATCCAGCAAATAACACCTGAAGACATTCTTCCAGGAATCAATGATTTGATTTCGGGATTAAAGGCAAAAGGGATGCGTTTAGGCTTGGCTTCTGCCAGCCAAAACGGTCCGATGATTTTAGAAAAGCTCGGTCTTAAAGATACATTTGATGAAATCGTTGACCCTGCTCAATTGAAAGCTAGCAAACCAGATCCAGAAATTTTCTTGACGGGCGCGCAAGATTTGGGCTTTAAACCAGAAGAATGCGTAGGTATAGAAGATGCAGCAGCCGGCGTAGACGCTATCAATGCAGCCGGTATGGTTTCGATTGGAGTAGGAAACGAACAGACTTTACAAAAAGCGACAACAGTTGTGCCGGATACAGCTTCTCTTTCAGCAGCTTTAGTAGAACGTGTGTGGAGGGAAACGGTTGAACATTCGTAAAAGCTCATGGGGACATGTCGATGGGCAAGAAGTTTTTTCCTATACACTAACAAATGATCAAGGAGCGATATTCCGGTGCATGGAGTATGGAGCGGTAGTAACCGCAATTGAAGTTCCAGATCGTGAAGGTCGAATGGAAAATGTCGTGCTCGGCTTTGATTCCCTTGATCAGTATGTGAAAGATTCACCTTATTTTGGCGCTCTTGTCGGCAGAGTAGCTGGTCGCATTGCACGTGCTTCTTGGAAAGATCATCAATTGACAAAAAATGAAGGCGAACATCACATTCATGGCGGTACTGCTAATTTCAGTCATCGCGTATGGAAAAGCCGGGTAGTAGAAGATCATCATAAAGTAGGTATCGAA
Source organism: Atopococcus tabaci DSM 17538 (assembly GCF_000429585.1). Taxonomy (GTDB): domain Bacteria; phylum Bacillota; class Bacilli; order Lactobacillales; family Carnobacteriaceae_A; genus Atopococcus; species Atopococcus tabaci. Next base: position 4,714 of record NZ_AUCD01000072.1, on the reverse strand, counting down.
TTTTCTTTGGATAGCCCTCATGGAGATAATGGATATCCAGGAAATCTGTGTGTAAAAGTTATCTACTATTGGACAAACGAAAATGTTTGGGAAATGGACATTCTAGCGCAAACTGATCAAGAAACTTTGTTTAATCCTACGAACCATACGTACTTTAACTTAAGTGGAAACGTAAAGAACAAAATTTTAAACCACACCTTGCAGATCGAAGCCAGCGCTTATGCAGAAACGAATGCAGAAAAGCTGCCGACTGGAAGACTGTTGCCTGTTTCTGATACGGCATTTGATTTTAGAGAACCCATTCAAATGGGAAAAGCTTTAGAGAAACATCCAGCAGGCTACGACACCCCTTTTAAGTTAGAGGGCACAAAGCGCCTTGCATTGAAAGATCCGGAAAGTGGACGGTGCTTATCGATTCAAACAGACCGAGATGCTGTGGTGGTATTTTCAACGACCAATATGGAAGAAGACTATATGGTTGCTGAAGAAAAGATGAGCAGTCATCGTGGGATTGCTCTAGAAACGCAAGAATTACCCGATGCAGTCCACCATTCGGCTTTTCGTTCGATCGTGATCGCACCGCATCAGGAATACCGTTATCAGACAGCTTACAAATTTACCGTTTGCTGAAAGTACGGCTGGATAAAAAAGAAGAGAAAGGGGTGTAGGAATGGCGATTACCATAAAAGATGTAGCAAAAACAGTCGGAGTAGCCACTTCGACTGTTTCCCGTACGCTGCAAAATTCACCAAGCATCAGTGAAAAGACGAAACAAAATGTCCGACAAGTCATGGATGAATTGGGATACCGACCGAATTTAACGGCACGCGGTTTAGCCAGTAAAACGACTCAATTGTATTTTTATATCTTCAATGGCTTAAAAAGTTGTAAACTGGTGTTAACTTCAGATAATAATTTATAAACATCATCCAAGTTCTTACAAGTATATAGCTCCTCAGTAAGGTCATCTGAAGAAGCGATTCTCATGATTTTGCGCAATAGTATTTGGAACATTTTTGGGTTTTGGTCATCTGAAACGATAAAGATGACTGTCTTTACCTTGTAACCATCCCATTCGATAGGATTAGTCAAATTACTAATAACGATGGAAGGTCGGAGAACTTCTTCTTTCGATCCGTGAAGCACCGCAATTCCACGTGCAACATATGTGGAGCTTTTTTGTTGCCTTTCAGTCACTGTATAAGGAAATCTATCTGTAACATCTCCTTCTTCCAATAGGTAATGACAACTTGAATAAATGAACTCTTCTTGAGAAGTAGAATTATCCTTAAAAAAACGTAAATACTCATATAAGGAGTCTCTTTTAGGGGAAGTCTCTATTGAGCGAAAGGCGATGAAGTGTTTCAGCGTATTAAAATCTTTCTGGGAAAAAAGATTACTTATTTCTACGACATTGGGCGCATTTATTTCCGTATTAGTGGTATTGACAATTAAATCAAAGTTTTCTGGAATGAGCTCGTTGATGGTATTGGAACGAAAGATGTTCGTTATTTCTACTTCCTTGAAGAGAGATTGAATTGTATCGGATAGAAATAATTCGATAGAAAGTCCTTCATTGCACACTAAAGCGGTTTTAAAGGTTTTTGAATTTCGAGAGCGGTTGAGAGCGGCGATGATATGGAGACAAATATACCCGATTTCGTTGGAGTCGAAAAAGATGTTTTCCTTTCTTTCCAGTCTTTCAATAGTCGTTAATACCAGCAAATAAATTTCTGTGTATTCATTTTTTATATGATCCAATAAGGGATTACTGAAAGGAATACCTTGTTTCATACGGTTTATTGCAGGTCTCAGATGTGTAATCAAGTTTCTGCTTAATGCATCATCTTGACTCAAATCAACATTTAATTGAGTACCTACTTCAGAGATAAATTCATTGATTACTTTATTTTCAGTAATCTCTGTAGTGGCATTTGTCTGCTTCCTGGTGGACATCAATATTTTGGAAAGGTAGTGAATTTCATTATCGGGAAGTGCTACATAAAAATACTGTTCAATATGAAATTTTAATAAAATTGCGTACTGGAATTCAGCACTTTGAGTAATATCTGGTGTTATACTCTCCTCAATATAAAACTGGTTTCTGGTACGGATAAGGATGATTAAAAGATATAACAGCAAAAGGTTGTAATCATTTTCGCATACATTGCTGTCAATTGCTTTCTCGTACACATTAACTAACTGAATGAGGCGTTTTTGATCCTCTTCATCCAAGAACGCAGATAGAACAAATTTTGTTCGAGCTGTAATTCGGTTGTGTTGAAATTCGTTGTCTGTGGAGGAGAGGTAATTTGTTAACACGAACAGAAAAAGGCTTCGAATATCATTTTCTTTCCCTTGAAGTTTGATTCCTCTGCCTTTAATTTGTTTCAGTTCACATGAAAAACGGGAGACAAATGCTTGCACATCTTGGATGATATTTTGGATGCTGGAAGTTGATTTATAAAGATGATTTTCCAAGTAGGTAAGAGGGATTGGTTCTTTTTTAGTGAAAACTTCGACCAAAATGAAAGTGAAATCATCCAGATTGTTAAACGAAACTGGCAATACAGATTGGTTCTTTAATTTAGATAGAAGTTCTACTTTTCTATCCGGACTGATATCAAGAGTGACACCGACATTCGGAATTTTTTTTAATTCGTTCTTCCGTATGAAGGAAGAAAATTCGGCAGACTGAAAATAGTTATGGATAGTGCGTTCCGAAACATCAATGTATTCAGCCAACTCTTTAACCGTTAGTGCATCTTTTTGCTGTAGGAGAAGTTGGATTAATTTATGGACTTTTTTAAGCTTGGGCACAATTCCATTCTCCTTTCCGCATTAATTAGAAAGCGCTTTAACTATATTATAGCAACAATCCTAACTGCATACATTAAGTAATTTGCAACATTTGGATAAGATGTTGCATTTTTTGTGTGTTTAAGCTGTTTATTGTTGAAGAGTGGGGCAAGTATACTTTAGATACAGAAGAAATACTATTGAGAGGTGGTTCCATGAAAAAAATAGCAAACGGCATTCACCATACGCATTGGGATTTGATTTGGTACTTTACTGTTCAGGATGCAAATGTTCAATTTGCCTATAATATGAAAGAAATTCTTGAAGCTTTCGATAAAGGAGAGTTACAGCATTTCTTTTTAGACGGGCAAACAGCTCCTATCGACGAATATTTGAGAATGTTCCCAGAAGATGAAGAAAGAATCTCAACCTATGTAACGTCAGGGCAGTTAGTCATTGGTCCATTCAATTCGCAACTGGACAGCTTTATCACGAGTGGAGAATCGGTTATAAACAACCTTCGATTAGGATTAAAGACGGCTCAAAGGTTAGGAAAAGCGTCTAAAATTGCTTATTTACCAGATTCATTCGGGCATTCCATCGATTACCCGAAAATATTTAACCAATATGGAATCAATGATTTCGTGATTACGAGAGGGGTTGGAGACGAATACGATTTAGGAAGCGAGTTTTATTTAGAATCGAATGATGGGTCGCAACTGCTCGTTTACACCATGATTGCAGGATATGGATATGGAGTTTATCCCTTCAAGGAAGGCACTTTATTCACAAATGAAGCGGTGGATTATAATAAAATTGATGTCCACCAGCTGATTGATCGGTTGTTGTCTTATTCTACAATAGAGAATGAATTTGTATTTCCTCTTGGATTTGATCAGAATCCAATGATACATCAGACACGAGAAAGAATAGACTATTATAATGAGAATCAGAATGAAATTGAATTTGTGGAAACAACATGGGAAAAGTACTTTGAAAAAATCAGAAAGAAAGGAAAAAATGTAAAAACTCATCAGCATGAACTTATATCTACTCAATACCATAGGGTTCATCGTTCAATTTACTCAGCACGAGCTGACGTAAAAGCTCTTCAAGATAAATGCGAAAGAGTACTGACATATGAATTACAACCGATGATGGCATTGTTGGATAGCTTAGGAGTAAATTACAGCCACGGTCTGCTCGATAAAGCATGGGAAACATTGATTTTATGTCAGACGCATTCATCCGCTAACTTAACAGAAGAAACAAACGCTTATATCGAACGGGAAACAAAAAATGCGCTCAATTTAGCTTATTCTCATAAGTATTACCTATTGAAGCTGATGTCGCTATCCTTGAAGTTGAATGGCAATGAAGGCGAACCACTAATTGTAATGAATACATTGCCTTATAAACGAAATCAATTAGTTACAGCTAAAGTATTCACAAAGAACGAAAACTTCAATATTTACTATGATAAAGAAAAAGTTCCATACACGATTCTTAATAGACAAAAGAAAAATAATGGGGTCTTAAGGAAAGATCCATTAAAGATAAATAGTGAAAAGTTTTATTATGAAACAGACGGCAGATTTTATAATGAAGCTAGCCACCGCCAAAGAAAAAACGCCACGTGAATTTCTGGTATATTGAGGTTACCACTAACTCTCAATAGACAAGGATGAATTCACGTGACACAAACCCATCTTAACACAGAATCCCGCAAGGGAAAACACCTTTCCTACGCCGAGCGCTGCCAGATCGCGGTCCTGAAGAAGGAAAAGTACTCGAATCGCGATATTGCCCAGGTGTTGGGGCGGGCTCCGGAGACGATCAACAGCGAAGTCAGAAACGGGACGGTCCAGCAGCTCCGCCGCCAGAAGCAGAACGGGAAGACCTACGACTACTATGA
>NZ_AUCD01000071.1 GCF_000429585.1 Atopococcus tabaci DSM 17538 | reverse complement strand
TCTCGTTGATGTAATCAACTTCACCTTGAGGAAGTTGAATAGGTTTACGTCCACATTTTTGTTTGTTTTCTTTGTATTCTAGATAAATATCGATCGCTGTTTTACCCGTTTTCAACTTCCTGATTACTCTGTAGACTGCTTCATGACCTCGCTTAAGCTTTTTAGCAATCTCGCGACCACTGAGATTAATGGCAAAGTATTCTTCTATGAATATGAGTTCTGTTTTGGTAAGATGGGTGTACGACATGTATGGTGCACTCTCCTTAGCTTTGGTAGGTTAATTTGAGTGTATCATAACATGTCTTTTTTCTGTCTCGCTTAATTATACAATCCACGATAATAAAATATGGAGAAGGTAATGTTCATATAGTTTTCAAAAATAGTGGTGAACAAGAGACGCAAACGCCGGCACCAAAATTTCATTTGCAGAGGAATTCCAGTACAATGGAAGAAAAGCAACCAATGTAGAAGGAGAGAAACAATGAAAAAACGACTACTGTCTCTGCTGGTGGTGTTGTTTGGTTTCGTATTTGCTGCATGCGGCCCGCTTGAATCCGTACTGGAAGAAAGCCCGCCGGCAGTTGAAACCACCGACACAGCGGAAGCGTTGGACGAAGACGGGTATTACAGCTCGCCCGAAGAGGTCGCCCTCTATTTGCACACCTACGGCAAACTCCCGAACAATTACATCACCAAATCCGAGGCTCGGGAAATGGGCTGGGAGGCAAGTGAGGGGAACCTCTGGGAAGTCACCGATCAACTGATCATCGGCGGCGACCGATTCGGCAACCGGGAAGGCCTGCTTCCGGAAGCGGAGGGCAGGGTCTACTACGAAGCGGATGTGAATTACGACGGCGGGTACCGCGGCGAAGAACGGCTCGTCTATTCCAACGACGGCTTGATTTATTACACCGACGACCATTACGACAGTTTCACATTATTGTATGGGGAGGAATAACATGCGGACAGTGACATTGGACGGCGCGCTCATGCAAAACAAAGAACAGCTGCATGCCCACCTGCATGCCCAGCTGGATTTGCCGGATTATTATGGATGGAACTTGGATGCGTTGTATGACGCGCTGACGGCATACGACAAACTACTGGATATCCGATTGATCAACAGATCTGAACTGGTGGATTTTTTAGGGAGATACGGCGAAGCCCTCATCAGGACCCTGGAGGATGCGGCTGAGGAGAATGAGCGGATTCGATTTAGAGTGATATAGAATATGGAAAGTCTGAATCTTAATGATTCGGGCTTTTCTATTTGGTCGTAGAACGGAGGCTGGGACGAAATCAAAGACCGGAGTGGAAGAGATTTGGACGTAGAAACAGGACTGCAACCAAATCGAACCGGTGATTTTAGAAGATTTGGACATAGATGCAAAAATACCAGCCCTTCAAGCTAGAATTTCATTTGCTGGAGTAAGGTGATACACTGGTTTTGTATAATATAGAAACGGAGGAATGTAAGTGAGTATTCATATCAATGCACAAAAAGGCGACATCGCAGAAACGGTTTTGCTTCCGGGAGATCCGTTGCGTGCCAAGCACATTGCAGAGAATTTCTTGGAAAACGCCACTTGTTACAACACGGTAAGAAACATGCTGGGGTACACCGGAACATACAAAGGCAAAAGAGTTTCCGTGCAAGGAACAGGGATGGGAGTTCCTTCTGCCATCTTGTATGCGCAAGAATTAATCCAAGAGTTTGGAGCAAAAAAACTTGTCCGAGTGGGAACGTGCGGAGCGATGCAGGAACATATTCAAGTGCGGGATGTCATCGTTGCGCAAAGCGCAGCGACAGATTCCTCACTGATTTACAAAGAATTTTCGCCGATTCATTTTCCGCCGATCGGGAACTATGAGTTGATTGAAAAAACGGTTCATGCGGCCAGAGAACACGGTACAAAAGTCCATGTAGGAAATGTATTCACGTCTGATTCTTTCTATTCGGAAGACACAGCCGGCAATGAGAAGTTACAGAGATACGGCGTGTTGGCGGTAGAAATGGAAACGGCCAGACTGTATTATCTCGGCTCGAAGTTCGGTGTTCAAACATTAAGTGTGTTGACCGTGAGCGACCATATTCTCACAGGCGAAGAAACAACGAGCGAAGAACGACAAACAAGCTTCAATGAAATGATTGAAATCGCATTGGACGCAGCGTTTAGCTAAACCATTATTTAAAGCAAGGAAGAGATTCCGCCTGTTACGGCGGATAGTCTCTTCCTTGTTTTGTTTTATAGAGGGTGTTGATTGAGGGCTAAGACGAAAAACTCACCTTTTCAGTTGTTGTGCCTGCCTCACTGAACTCCTTGGTCTGCGCAAGCGCCTGGTCCAAGTCGGCGAGGATATCGTCGCTGTTTTCAATGCCAATGGACAACCGGACTTGATCATTGGTGACGCCAGCTGCAGCCAGTTCTTCATCATTCAATTGCGAGTGAGTGGTGCTGGCTGGGTGGATGACCAGGGAGCGGGTATCGCCGACGTTCGCTAAAAGAGAAAAGAGCTCCAATGAGTTGATGAACCGGGATCCGGCTTCTCGGCCGCCTTTGATACCGAACGTAAAGATAGAGCCGGCACCTTTCGGGAAGTACTTGTCTGCGAGCGCTTTGTACGGACTGTCGTCGAGTTCTGGGTAATTGATCCATGCCACTTGCGGGTGGTCTTTCAAAAAGTTCACCACTTTGCGCGCATTTTCGACATGCCGTTCCATCCGCAAGGACAAGGTTTCGATTCCTTGCGCCAACAAGAAGGAGTTGAATGGACTGATGGAAGCGCCGGTGTCACGTAAAATTTGCGTACGGATTTTTGTGGTGAAGGCCACTTCGCCTAAATCACCGAGCACCAAACCGTTGTAATGCGGATCCGGTTCTGTGAATCCAGGATATCTTCCGCTCGCTTTGTAGTTGAAGTTCCCAGATTCCACAATCACGCCGCCCATTGTTGTGCCGTGTCCGCCGAGGAATTTGGTCGCTGAATGCACGACCACGTCTGCACCATGATTGATCGGCCGGAACAGATACGGTGTCGCAAACGTATTGTCGACAATTAAGATGATGTTGTGTTTGTGTGCAATCTCCGCGACTTTTTCAACATCAATCAAATTGATGCCAGGGTTGCCGATGGACTCAATAAAGATGGCTTTGGTGTTTTCGGTGATGGCAACTTCAAAGTTTGCCGGCTCATCCGGGTCGACGTAGTGGGTGGTGATGCCCAGTTTGGCCAATGTAGTGTTAAAGAGGTTCACTGTCCCGCCGTACAAGGTGCTGGCAGCCACAATGTCGTCGCCGCTGTCCGCCACGTTTAAAATGGCATACGTCACCGCAGCCGCTCCGGATGCCACCGTGATGCCGGCCGTTCCGTTTTCCAAAGCAGCCACGCGTTGATCCACTACGGCGGTGGTTGGGTTGGATAAGCGGGTATAAATGTTGCCGGGGTCAGTGAGGGCGAAGCGTCCGGCAGCTTGCTCGGTGTCCTTAAATTTGTAGGCAACGGTTTGGTGAATCGGCACCGCACTCGCTCCATATTCGTCAATGGGTTGGCCTTCGTGAATTTGCAACGTCTCAAATTGGTAATGTTTGTTTGTCATGGGTAAAACTCCTCTCAAAAGTTGGTTGGAAACAAAGCGGCCTTAAGTAAATTTCCCTCTTTTTCTTGAAGACGATGGATTTTTGGGTAAAGAAAAAACCCTCGTCGCTATACTCCAGGTTAACTGGAATACAGGGACGAAGGTTCTTCGTGGTACCACCCTATTTTGCGCAAGCCTCTCAACGTGCGCCTCTGAAAGTACACCGATTCAAGGAATCGTTCATACTCCTGTGTGGTATCGAACACAAATCGGAAAACACTCCTCGCATTTTCTGCTCCAAGACCATCTTCGCTTGTTCATTCTATGCTTCTTTTCACCACCCGAAGCTCTCTGCGGATAAAACTCCCAAGTTACTCTTCTCTTCATCGCTTTGTTTTATGAAATTTTAATTAAATTTAACACCTAACTCTCATGTTGTCAAATAAAAAGTGAAACTGAGAGAGTTGGAAATTTGAGGCACCTCTTGTAAACTGAACGATGTGGAAAGGAGGCACCGAAATGAAAATCAACCACATCCTCATTCGAACTGCTGCATTCTTTTTCGCCAGTTTGGCCGTGTTCGCCCTCATTGCCGGCGTCTTCATTGAACTTCTGGGCATCATCGGATTTGGCTTGATCAATTGGGGAGGCTTCTGGTTGTTGATCGCCTTTGTTTTGAGAAAGAACCGCCGCCCGGCAAACGGAGTATTGTTTTTGGGAATCTTGCTGTTCACTTTCGCCTTGACGCATACATGAGAAAGTGAATAGGCACAACGATGATTTTTCTATGTTGACAAAAAAATTTTCTATTGCTATAGTAGATTCACCTTTATAAAATTAAAAACGAGTGAGAATTAAATTAGTAAACACGTTGAAAAGAAGAGTACATATGCAGGAAACTCAAAGAGAGCCTTGATTGGTGAGAAGAGGCAGTGAAATGCAGATGGAAGATGGTCTTGGAGTGGATGCATCGAAGGTGGAACCTAAGATGCATACGGGCGCACCCGTTAAGTGCCCCAGTATCAGTAGAGGCTGTGTCGTGGTCTCGAACGCACTGGATGAGGCGAGAGTGGTCCACTCTTGCGAACCAAGGTGGCACCACGTGAACATTGTTTTCCCGTCCTTGCGCAATTTGTTTGTGCAAGGATTTTTTATTTGTCAGAAAAGGGGGGATGCCATGAGAAACTGAAGAAGGGGTACATAAGAAGCTCGGAATCATTCATTATATTCTATTCATTAGTGGGGGAAGTTTATGAAAAACAAGTTTTTGGTGCTGCAGACAGATTTTGGTTTGGCGGACGGAGCGGTGTCCGCCATGCAAGGGGTGGCGTATTCGGTTGCGCCTGAAGTGACCATCAGTCATTTGACACACGAAATTCAACCATACAACATTCACGATGCGTCATATCGGTTGTTCCAGACCGTACAATATTGGCCTGCCGGAACGGTGTTCGTCTCCGTGGTCGATCCCGGTGTCGGCAGCAACCGTCGGAGTATTGTGGCGAAAACATCCGCCGGTCAATACATCGTCACACCGGATAATGGGACATTGGCGTATGTGGCAAAATATGTGGGACTGGAAGTTGTGAAAGAAATCAACGAAGAGAAGAACCGGCTCCCACATTCGGAGGAAAGCCATACGTTTCATGGCCGGGATGTTTATGTCTACAACGGTGCATTGATCGCGGACGACGAAGTGTATTTCAACCAATTGGAAAAAGAAGTGCCGGTGGATTCCGTCGTGCAGCTGGACATTTCGGAGCCGCATCTGGAAGAGGGGGTCATCCACGGTGTCATCGACATTTTGGATATCCGGTTCGGATCTTTATGGACGAATATCCCGCTCGATTTAGTGAAGCAAGCCGGCATCCAAGCAGGCGACACACTGAGCGTGCGCATTTACCATAATGGCATCAAACACTACGACAACCAGTTGTTGTTTGGGCACAGCTTCGCAGACGTGCCTGTGGGGGAAACGGTGGCTTATACGAACTCCCTTATCCGTCTGGCGGTCGCGATCAACCAACAGAATTTCTCGAAAGTGTACGGGATCGGGACTGGAAACGAGTGGCAAATCGAAGTGAAAAAAGTAGAAAAAGGAGAATGCACTCATGAATAACAACAAACCATCATCTATCACCACATTAGTCGCCGTGGGAATCGGTGCGGCAGTATTTTTTGTTTTAGGAAGATTTCTTTCTATCCCTTCCGGAGTTCCCAACACCAGTTTTGAAACCACTTATCCATTTCTGGCATTGATGTCCATCGTTTTCGGCCCTGTCGCCGGGGCGTTGATCGGGCTCATCGGCCACGCCATCAAGGACTTATTGACGTATGGCTTGTGGTGGAGCTGGGTATTGTCTTCCGGTGTCACTGGATTCGGTTACGGCTTGATCGGCAAACGGCTGCGTGTACGTTCAGGCGAGTTTTCCAAGAAAGACATCGTGGTGTTCAACGTCGGGCAAGTGGTGACGAATCTGGTCGCATGGGCGGTTGTGGCTCCTGTTTTGGATATCCTCATCTACTCTGAACCGGCAAACAAAGTATTTTTCCAAGGCATCGTATCGGCTGGAATGAACTCTGTGGCAGTGGGGGTATTGGGTACGTTGTTGATTGCGGCATACACGAAAACACGAACCAAAACTGCTAGTTTGTCGAAAGAATAAGCGATGATGAAACAGCGACAAACCCTCCAGCCGATTATCCAATTCAATCATGTTCATTTCCAGTATGACAGCCAAGCGGAGAAAAATTTAATCGATGTTCACTTTGACGTCCATCCCGGGGAAACGATCTTGATCATCGGCCCGAGCGGCTCAGGGAAATCCACTATCGCACGCTGCATCAACGGGCAGATTCCCAACACCCATCCCGGAAAATTGGAAGGAACGGTGACGGTCAACGGCCGGGATGTGTATTCCAGTTCGATTTTTGATTTGTCGCTGGATGTGGGAACGGTCCTTCAAGACACAGACGGCCAGTTTGTCGGGCTGACGGTGGCAGAAGACATCGCGTTCGCTTTGGAAAATGATTGTGTGGAACAAACAGAGATGCGTGCCAAGGTGGAAGGATGGAGCCGGAGATTGGAAATCGAACACCTATTGGAAAGAATGCCGCATCAACTTTCTGGCGGACAAAAGCAACGGGTTTCCATCAGCGGCATATTGGTGAATGACATCCCAATCCTGTTGCTGGATGAACCTCTGGCCAACTTGGACCCGGCTGCCGGCGCCGAGACGATGGAACTCATCAAATCCATCAGCAAACAGCACCAGTACACAACCATTATCGTGGAACATCGCTTGGAAGAAGCTTTGTTGGCCGATGTGGACCGGGTATTGGTGATTAATGACGGGCGTCTGGTCGCCGACACGACACCGACAAAGTTGCTGAAAAGCAACGTGCTGAGTGAAATAGGGGTACGGGAGCCGTTGTACCTGAATGCAATGAAGTATGCCGGATTGGATGTTTCTTCTTTCCCCGTACTTGGGAATTTCATGGATGTCTCTCTGTCGGACAGACAGCTGGTGCAGATAGAAGAATGGGCCAGGAGCATCCCTAAATCAGAAAAACCAGAGGGAAAAGGCGCCGTGCTGGAGGTGGAGAATATCGACTTTTCTTACACCGAATCTGCAGGGGCCAAAACACTGTCGAACATTTCTTTCTCCATTCAAAACGGGGATATGGTGAGCATCGTCGGAACCAACGGCGCCGGCAAATCCACTTTAGCCAAACTGATTTGCGGCTTCGTCCAACCGACTTCAGGAAACATCCGCATAGACAACCAGGAGACAAGCCGCCTTTCCATCAAAGAAATTGCGGATCATGTCGGCTTCATCATGCAGAACCCGAATCATATGATTTCAAAAACCATGATTTATGATGAAGTGGCTTTGGGATTGGTGAACCGGGGATGGCCAGAGGACCAGATTCGGGAACGGGTATATGAAGCGCTCCGTATTTGTGGTCTGTACCCTTTCCGTAACTGGCCCATCTCGGCATTGAGCTACGGGCAAAAAAGAAGGGTCACGATTGCCAGTATCTTAGTGTTGGACCCGAAAATCTTGATTTTGGATGAACCGACGGCTGGACAGGATTATGCGCATTACACCGAGATGATGGCCTTCATTCAGAAGTTGAATGTGGAAAACGACATGACCATCTTGATGATTACTCATGACATGCACTTGATGCAGGAGTATACCAATCGGACGCTGGTGTTTGATGCAGGGAAGCTGTTGGCAGACACAGAACCGTCCGCCGTCTTTTCCAATCCGGAGTTGATTCAGGCAGCCCATTTGGCAGAAACCAGTTTGTATCAACTTGGGAAGTTGTTGCCGTCCATGCCGGCCAAAGACTTTATTTCACGGTTCATGCAGTATGATCGGGAGGTGCCAAGATGAGTCCAGCCAATACGTTCGGCTATGTGGCGAACGACACCGTCATCCACCGTTTGAGTGGTTCGACGAAGCTCATTGCCTTCATCGCGCTTTCGTTGATTGTGATGACCAGCTACGATACACGTTTCTTGATTGGAGTCATGATTTTCAGTTTGTATCTGTTTTATCTGGCACAGATTCCATGGAAAAACATCCGCATACTGATTTATTTCGTCCTTGCTTTTTCCGTATTGAACTTGCTGACGATTTACTTGTTTGAACCGGAATACGGAGTGCAACTGTATGAATCCCGTACGGTGCTGGCAGAAGGCATTGGACGGTATACCCTCACTGCGGAGCAATTGTTTTATGAATTGAACGTAGCGATTAAGTACTTCTCTACGATTCCGCTGGCGTTGATTTTTGTGTTCACAACTGATCCAAGTGAATTTGCATCGAGCTTGAACCGAATCGGCGTTTCTTACCGCATCAGTTACGCTGTATCTTTGGCGCTGCGGTATATCCCGGATATCCAAGACAGTTTCTTTGAAATCAGGCAAGCTCAGCAAGCACGCGGATTGGAAATGAGCCGGAAAACTTCACTGGTGAACCGGATCACGCGCTCTGCTCAAATCATCATGCCGCTGATCTTCAACAGCCTCAATCGGATTGAAGTGGTCAGCCAAGCGATGGAGTTGCGGCGGTTCGGCCGGAATAAAAACCGAACGTGGTATCGTTACCGCCCATTTGCGTCAAAAGACATCGCGGCCCTTGCACTGGTCGTAGGAATCGTTCTCATCGGAATGTATTTGTTCTATGTGAACGGCGGCCGATTCTATAATCCGTTTCAATAAAAAATCAACCGACACGAATTTTTAGGGAATTCGTGTCGGTTTTTGGTTTTTCTTCTTTAGAAGAGAATACTCCTTATCCATGTCACCTACTTAATTGTCTATGAATGGGATTATCCTTTTCTTTTTTGTTATGATGGGGAAAGGATATTTCGTTGGAAGGAGGGACACTAATGGAACGCTACATATCGGATACACTTGCGTTGAGTATGGGAATCGGCAAACTGCTGCTCGAAAACGGGGCGGAGACGTACCGCGTGGAAGACACGGTCTACCGGGTGGCACAAAGCTACGGCTATTTGAATATTCATGTGTATTGTGTGCCAAACACAATCATTTTGAATGTGGAAACAAAAGACGGAGACGTCTACAACCGTCTCTGGCGGGTCCCTACGCGTGACACGAATTTGGGAAAAGTGAAAGAAGCCAACGAACTGTCGCGCCAAATCACGGCGGGGAACTTGACGGTGACAGAAGCCCGGGCACAACTGAAAATCATCACCAATCAAAAGCGGATTTATCAGCCGTATGAGCGCTACCTCGCTGGGGCGATTCTCAGTGGATTTTTCGCCTTGATGTTTTTGGGAACCTGGATAGATTTGATAGGCGCGGTAGTGGCAGGCGGTCTCGGTTACATTTTCTTTAAGCAAATCAATGATCTCACTAACCTGCAGTTTTTCTCTGAATTGACCTCTTCGTTTATTATCGGTTGGTTGGTGGTATTATTGGTGACGGTTGGAATAGGAGACAATATGGACATCATGATTCTGGCAAGTGTAATGACTTTGGTCCCGGGGAGAGCGATCACCAATGGCATCCGCGATTTGATGGCAGGAGATTATGTGTCAGGACTCAGTATTTTGGCTGATGCCCTTTTAACCGCTTCGGCCATCGGAATCGGTGTGGCAGGAGTGCTGGCCATTGTATAGGAGGGAAACTGTGTGGACTGGATAGATTTTTTGATTCAATTTCTTTCAGGATTGATCGTGTCACTTGGATTCGGCATTATTTATGATATTCCGAAAAACAATTTGTTTTATTCCGGGCTGACCGGAGCCGTCGGGTGGATGATTTCATTTGTCATGATCCATGTGTTTGACATCCATCTGTTTATCAGCACCATCGCAGCATCTTTCTTTATTGCGTTGTTCGGGCAAATTTTCTCTCGAAGGCTTAAAACACCGGTCACGTTGTTTATCATGCCGGGGCTGATTCCATTGGTCCCTGGAGGAGTGGCCTTCAACATGATGCGCTCCTTTGTGGGCGGCGACAACGCAAGCGGGGCGCAATACGCCATCGACACTTTTTTAGTGGCGGGCGCATTGGCACTCGGACTGGCGTTAAACAGTGCGGTGTTCCAATTGTTTTCAACACGCAACCTCTTTCGCAGAGGGCGGAGATATATTCCTTAAACTCAAGGGATTTGTATTTATTTAAGAAGATAAATAATGAGAAAGGGAGAAGGTCATGAATCCTATAAAAGAAGGCGAACCAGTGATGCAGGGCAGGATATTCCGTTTGACGCGCCAAGTGACGGGGGAGACAGATGCTCATGTTTACGGAGAAGCGGGGGAAATTGTAGTGGTGACTGGGAGCCATCGGGTGATGAATGCTTTCGAAGTCCTGCCGGTAGATGTTTCGTTGTATGAAAAAGAAGGGTACTTTACCCCCTTTATCGTGACGCTGGATGATGTGGCATCTCTCACCGAAGAAGAATACAGCGAGGTGAGTGTTGAACTTTCAGTGGAAGAATTCCTGAACGAGTTGATAGAAATCAAAGGCGGAGCGTTTGTTTTTGGGAATTTAGGAAACAGAGGATAGTAAAAAAGTGGCGCTGCCGAAAATAGGCAGCGCCACTTTTTCTATACATGATAGGAGCGTCAATATTTATCAGTGATTCTTGATCACCACTTGGTCTACGTTCAAGTTTCTTCTCGGTTTGACGTTTTCCATGATGATGTCCGCGACGTCATCCGGATGCATCAAACCTTCTGTTTCGCTTTCGTCGTAGATGCCGTTCCAGAATTCGGTTTTCATGCCGCCCATGTAGGCACCGATGACATGTATGTTGGTGTCTTTGAGTTCCACATGCAGGCTTTCGGTGAAGCCACGGGCACCGAATTTGCTGGCACAGTAGACGGACTCGGTGACTTTTCCTTCCAGGCCAGCGGTGGAAATCACGTTGACGATGGTGCCGTCGTTGCGTTCTTTCATGTCCGCAAGCACTTCCTGGGTACAGAAAATGGTGCCCTTGAGGTTGATGTCAATCATGTTGTGTACCGCATCTTCCGGCAGGTTCTCCGCCAAGTCAAAGACCCCGGTGCCGGCATTATTGACCAACACATTGATGGCTCCAACTTCATTTTTGATTTTTTGAAATACTTTCGTGACTTCTTCTTTGGAAGAGACATCCAATGGGTGGATGGAATAGCTGTTGTTTGGCAGCTTCTGGGCGGTTTCGACCAGCTTGCTTTCGGTTCTCCCGATTAAACATACATGAAACCCTAATTCTGAATACCGGTGCGCCAAAGACGCTCCCAATCCGCTGCCCGCTCCGGTGATGACGACTACTTGTTTACTCATTTTTTTGTTCCTGCCTTTCTTAGTTAAACGTTTTCGTGACTGAAGTGTAGCACGGAAGGTTGTTTATCTCAATATTCAATCAATAAGGACGTAGAAGGAGCTTCTACGTCCTAATTTTGAGGTAGTCTAAATACTGGACACAGCTTTACAACCACTTTTTTAGTACAATGAGCTCAACAACTAAAAGGATGTGTGCGGGATGGG
>NZ_AUCD01000070.1 GCF_000429585.1 Atopococcus tabaci DSM 17538 | reverse complement strand
CCACGTACTAAGATTAGCAGATTAATGCGTTTAGGTCTAGATATGGACAGTGCTAAACGCATTGGTTACTCTAGAAAGAAATACTGGAGACTGTCAAAAACACCTGAAGTTCATTGGGTGCTTACAACGAAAAGACTCTACCGGTGGAACGTAGTTTCACTACGAGACCTGGCAGAGTCTGCTTACTTAAGATATTGAACCGCCGTATACGGAACCGTACGTACGGTGGTGTGAGAGGACGATAAATGAATGAATCATTTATCTCCTACTCGATTCATTTAACCTCCCTTAGTCGAGCCGAATGGAATCAGCAGAATCTGCATACATGGTATAATTAATGCAAAGATAGACGAGAAGGGGTGAGTAAACATGAAACGAAGAATCTTGCCGCGGGGATTCTGGGTGTACACCGGACTTCTCTTGCTTGCGGTATTGGCCTTGTATCCCGTTCAAGTTACGGTATTGGAAAACACCGTGGAACAATACGGCATGGAATTGCCTGTTTCCGCGCAGTTGCTGGCAGTGGTCAATTTGGTTGTACCCTTTTTATTGGGTTTGATCGGCATTTTGGTTGGTCAAAAGTGGGCACCGAAACTGGGATTGCGTTCATTGGTGTATGAAAAATTAGATTGGAATCGATCAGTGGCGGACGACTTCAAGAGAGCTCTTCCGATTGCCTTATTGGGTGGAGCTGGAGTGGGGTTGCTGATATTAGGGTTTGACTGGTGGATGGCTCCCGTGTTGCCGGATGTCTTTACTTTCCGCATCCAAGCCCCTGGTGCTTGGGAATTTATATTGGAATTGTTATACGGCGGCGTCGCTGAAGAATTGATGCTGCGATTTGGATTTATGACGGCGATGGTTTATCTGTTTACGCGTTTTGGAAGGGCAAAATCCACACTGCCTTACGCGTTGGCCATCTTTATCAGTGCCTTTCTTTTTGCACTGGGGCATTATTCAGCAACCGCTTCGGTGACGGAGATGACAAATATTGTATGGTTCCGAATGTTGTTTCTAAACGGCATTGGCGGTCTCCTTTTCGGGTGGTTGTATTACCGTTATCATTTGGAAGCGGCTATCGTGGCACATATGTCAACGCATGTGGCGATGAATCTGGTGATGCTGGGATTGGCAGCATTTACTCGTTAATCAAATCTCCATAAAAGAAGAGCTGTCTGCTCAATCAGCAGGCAGCTCTTTCTGCACATTCACATAGCTAAACAAATCAATATTAGTTGATGCAGCGGATAGAAGGCATAAAAGAAATATTTCGGCATGCGGGGTAATCGTATGCCGCCCTCAACAAGGAAGAGCGGAAGGGACAACAGAGAAAATATTTGGATGCTTGGAAGGACCAACAATTGCGCGGCTGCACTTAATCCGATTCCCTGAGCGTCATTTCGTTCTTTCATCCACCAAAGTGCCCAGCCGAATAAAAAGCCGTAAACACTATATTCGACAAAAAAACTCAGCAACAAACAGATTAGAAAAAAACGTCGATATTTTAATGAGAGAGAAAATAGAGCCAATAGAAACAACACATTCCATGTGTTGGGGGTCACAGGCATGGATAAGACTCCCAACAACAAAAGTCGGAAGAGGTATCTTGGATAATTACGTGTACGCTGGGTTCCTTCAATGATGGTATACAGGAAACAAGGAAAGGCAATCCGGCCGATGATCCGCAGCCACAGCATTCCGGGAAATAAAAAATATCCGATATGGTCAATCGTCATTGTCACAATGCCAATCCATTTGATCATATTGGTTTTCTCGCTGAAGGTATGAGCCATTTTGTATCAGTCCTCTCCATATATGTTCACTATAGCAAACGAAGGAGCTTTCTTTGCTTGGAAAGCATCGAAATTTTTAAATAGATGCTCTTATGTTATGATGGGAGTAGGGTTTGGGTGACAATTAGTTTTACATACATTACATACAATGGAGGAGAAAGAATGGAAAATTGGGGACTGCTGTTTGTTCCAGTGGGAATTTTCCTTTTCATGGGGATAGTTTTTTGGATAGTAGGGCATTCGTTTTCAAAAAGGTTTGAGGGGTGGATTCAAACAACCGGAAGAATCGTCGACAGTGTAACAGAGGGGACAGATTCCAAACCACGGCCGGTCATTGAATTTGAAACAAAAGAAGCTCTGTTTTACGAGGTGGTTTTGGAGTCGAGTCAGAGGTTTCGGCTTCCTATCGGGGTCAAGGTCCCCGTAGTTTACAATGCTGAAGAACCTACACGTGCAAGAATTGATTTGATTATCCGTTGCGGCCGTCTTTTTAAATTCATAGGGACGGCGTTGTTGGTTCTCTCGGCCGTGATATTTGTTGTGATGTTGTTAACATTTAAATAAGTAGAATACACAAAAGAGCTGTCTCCTCCAAAAACAGACAGCTCTTTATTTATTTTAAAAGATAGACCCGATCGAATGTGATATCCAATTCATAGTTTCCGATGGTGTTGCGTGTTTGGCCTTGAATGGAATGGAATAACTCCGCATCCGTGAGTGTCACATTATCCGGTACAACCACATCAAAATGAATAATGGATTGATTTGGGCTTTCTTCAATCCTGAAGTCATGGAACTTTAGATTCAACTGGTGGGATTGCAGAATGTTCTTGATTTGGCGGTAAATCGTTGTGTGCTCTTCACTTTGGATAGCGATGGGATCGATATGACATACCAGTTGAATGCCCATCTCTTCATTGAACTCTTTCTCGATTGCATCAATGAGTTCGTGGGCTTCTGTTAGACTCCAGCTGTCGTCAATTTCGATGTGGACCGTCGCGAATGCATTGGTTGGACCGTAATTGTGAACCAGTAAATCATGGTAGCCCACAATGGAAGAGTACGCATCTAGCCGTTGGGCGATTTCTGATAGTTCTTCCTCGTTGGGACGAGAACCCAATAAATCATCGATTGCGCCTCGAATGAGTTGAACGCCGCTGTATAGAATATACAACGCGATGAGAACTCCGGCATACCCATCGATCGTCCATCCGGTGAAACGCTCTAAAATGGATGCAGCAAGCACAATCAAGGTCGTATAGACATCATTGAAGCTGTCTTGAGAAGTGGCTTCAATGGCTCGGGATTTGATCAACGCAGCGCTGTGTTTGTAGAAATAACCTTGTGCCACTTTTGCCCCGACCGATACAGCTAGCAACCCGAAAATCAATGGAGAAGTGGTCAATGGTTCAGGATTCAAAATCCGGTTGATGGAACTCATGAGAAATTCGTATCCAACGAATAAAATAACCACTGAAACCAACAGGCCGCTGATATACTCAGAGCGCTCATATCCATAAGGATGCTCCTTGTCGGGCGGTTTAGAAGCGAAATGGAAGCCCAATAAGGTCAGCACAGATGAGGCACTGTCGGATAAGCTGTTCATCGCATCTGCCATGATGGACACACTGCCGGCAAGCCATCCTGCTGTCAGTTTCACTATAAAGAGCGCGAGGTTCGAGAGTACTCCGACGTTCCCGCTCAGCAAACCAACCCGCGTCCGAGGATCTTTCCCGTCCATCCTCTGCCGATCAATGTATCTTTTTAACCATTTTTCCACCACACCAACCGCTCCTTTGATTTTTCCAACTTTCATATATTGTTCTATTATAACGCAAGTGAAGAAAGACAAAAAGGTTGGAATGAAAGAAGAAAAGTTCATCTTAAAAAAAGAGATATGGTAAAATGAAAACGTGACAAATGAATGGAGGAATAGGGGGGAGCTTGTCAGTTGTCTGAACATACAGAAGAAGGAGGCAGTCATGGTACAGCAGCAGACGCGCGAATTCTTAAAGTACTTCGGAGAAATTGAAAAAGAATTAGGGAAAATCACGGGCTTGGATAATGGGCATCACACCACTTTCACTCATAAGATTGAAAAGGCGAGAAAACGAGTCCCGGTAATCCGTCGCTATGAAACGGAGCTCAAGACGTTTGGCGATTTGCGGAATCTGTTATCGCACAACAATGATTTGGATATCGCCGTGCCATCCGAAAAAACAGTGAAACGCATTGAGCGGATTTGGCGTCATCTCGTCCAGCCGGTAACGGCAATGGATGTAGCACACAAAAACGTATCGATTTTCCAGGATACCGACACACTAGTAGAGTTGCTGAAGACGATGGATGAAAACAAGTACACTCATTTTCCTATTTACCACAATCATCGGTACCTTGGTCTTTTGACGGATAACGGCATTGCTTATTGGTTGGCACGTCACCGGGACCGTCAAATTTCTTTGGAGAATGTCTTCGTAAAAGATGTCTTTGATGACGATGAAAAGAAAAAGAATTACCGCTTCGTTGCCCGAAATGAGAGTATATTTGATGTGGATGATTATTTTGAAGATCCATTGATGGAAGCTCTGTTCGTGACGGAAAATGGAAAACCGACAGAAACGATTCTGGGAATCATCACCGGATGGGATATTTTGTCACATCAGATTAACGGAGATGGTTGAACGCATACAAAATTGGGGGAGAAAAGATGAAATTTACGGACTATACATACGAGCGTCCGGATTATGAAGCCTACAAAAAAGACGCCCGTACAACCATTCAACAGCTGAAAGAAGCCGCAAGCGCGGACGATGCCAAAGCGGCAGTGAAAAAAATGTCTGAAATGATGAGAGACATCGATACGCAAGTGAATTTGTCTTATGTCCGTCATACCATCGACACACGGGACGAATTTTATGAACAAGAAGACCATTACTGGAACGAGCATTATCCCTTGTACACTGAACTGCACACAGAATATTATCGAGCAGTGCTCGAGTCTCCGTACCGGGGAGAATTGGAAGAGGTCCTGCCGTCCACTTTCTTCCGTATGGCGGAGTTTCAGTTAAAGTCATTCGATCCAAGTATCATTGACTTGTTGCAAAAGGAAAATGAACTGACCAGTGCGTATCAGAAATTAATTGCCAGTGCCCAAATCGAATACGATGGGAAAAAGTTGAACTTGGCACAGTTTGGCCCCTACCTGGAATCACCTGACCGTGATACCCGTAAATCAGCTTCAGACGCACAGTGGAGATTCTTTGAAGAAAACGAAAACGCGTTTGACGACATTTACGATCAATTGGTCAAAGTCCGGGATGAGATGGCCAAAAAATTGGGTTACAAGGATTTTGTGGAACTAGGTTATCTGCGGATGATGCGGTTCGACTACAACCGTGACATGGTGCAGACGTACCGAGAACAAGTATTGCAGGATGTCGTTCCTTTGGCATCAAAGCTCTATGACCGCCAAGCCAAACGTATCGGCATTGAAAAAATGAAACATTATGACTTGCCGCTCAACTTTTTGGACGGAAACGCAGTTCCACAAGGAGACCCGGATTACATTGTTGAGATGGGCAAAAAAATGTACCATGAATTGTCCTCTGAAACAGGTGAATTCATTGACTTTATGGTTGAACATGATTTGTTGGATCTATTGGCGAAAGAAGGAAAGGCAAGTGGCGGCTACTGCACATATATTGCGAATTACCGCTCTCCCTTCATCTTCGCCAATTTCAACGGCACATCGGGAGACGTGGACGTATTGACGCACGAAGCCGGTCATGCTTTCCAAACTTACCAATCGCGCTGGATCGAACAGCCGGAAGTGGTGTTCCCGACCAGCGAGAGTGCTGAGATCCATTCAATGAGTATGGAATTTTTCACTTACCCATGGATGGAACTTTTCTTTAAAGAACAAACGGACAAGTATAAATTCGAACACTTGAGCAGTGCCTTGCAATTCTTGCCGTACGGAGTGTTGGTGGATCATTTTCAGCATGAAGTTTATGAGAATCCAGAAATGACTCCGGAAGAACGAAAAGCCACGTGGCGAAAATTAGAAAAAATGTATAATCCGCACAAAGATTATTCTGAGAATCCGTTCCTTGAACAAGGAACTTTCTGGTTCCGCCAAGGCCATATCTTTGAAGATCCGTTTTATTACATTGACTATACTTTGGCGCAAGTATGCGCGTTCCAATTTTGGAAGCGTGCATTGATTGACAAGGATGAAACCGCCTGGTCAGATTATTTGGAAATCTGCCGAGTTGGAGGCACCCAGAGCTTTTTGGAAATGGTCAAAACAGCGAACTTAAAATCTCCGTTTGAAGAAGGCTCTTTGACCGGAGTAACACAAGCCCTTGAAGAAGAGCTAAATAAAGTCGATGACACGACATTATAAAAAAGCGAGGAAAAGTTTGAGTTTATGACTCAAACTTTTTCTTTTTTAAAGAAAAAAAGAGGAAACTACGAGATATTTACAAGAAACTCGTCTTTTTTCCTGTTTACCCTTGAATAATGAGAAACCTTTTCCTATAATGATAAAACATTAAAGAATCTTAATCTTATTTTAATTAAAGTGACAAAAAGATTAGGGAAGGAAAATAGGGGGATAAAAAAACATGAAAAAAGTGATTCTTGGAATGACGGCAACAGCCGCGGTACTATTGGCTGCTTGTGGGGCAAGCGATGTGGCAGGCGAAGGCGGAGAAGGAGATACAATAAAGCTGGGATCCATGTTCGAGCTGACAGGTGACGTCTCTGCTTATGGTACAGCGGAAGCCAACGCCGTTTCCATGGCGGTGGAAGAAATCAACGCTGGGGGAGGCGTTGACGGAAAGCAGATCGAATTGACTGAATACGACACGAAATCCCAAGACACAGAAGCAGCGAGTGCCGCAACCAAATTGGCTACCCAAGATAAAGTAAGTGCCATCGTGGGCCCTGCTACTTCTGGTGCAACGAAAGCAGCCATCCCAAGCGTAAACCGTGCTCAAGTACCTTTAGTGTCACCATCTGCGACGGACGATTCTGTCACATTGGATGACAGCGGAAATGTCCAGCCTTACGTTTATCGGGTAGGTTTCCAAGACTCTTTCCAAGGTGTTTCGTTGGCAACATTTGCGGAAGGTGATTTAGAAGCGAAGAGTGCAGTGATTTTAGGCGACAACTCCAGTGACTACGCAATTGGGCTTTCTAAAACGTTTAAAGAAAATTTCGACGGTGAAATTGTGGCAGAAGAAAACTTTACGGCAGATGAGTCGGATTTCAGTGCCGTACTGACACGGATTCGGAATGAAGACTTCGATGTCTTGTTTGTACCGGGATACTACGAACAAGCGGGATTAATCATCAAACAAGCACGTGAAATGGGAATTGAACAACCAATTTTAGGACCTGATGGATTTGGGAATGAAACCTTAATTGATCTTGCGGGTGCGGAAAACGTTTCGGACATTTATTATACGGCACACTTCTCTATGAGCAGCGATGAACCGGAAGTAAAGGAATTCATCAAAAACTACCAAGAACAGTTTGAAGCAGAGCCGGATATGTTCTCAGCACTGGCATATGACTCAGTATATGTCATAAAGCAGGCATTGGAAGAAGCAGGCGACACTTCACCGGAAGCAGTAAACCAAGCGTTGGAAAACTTGTCTGACTTTGAAGGAATCACCGGGATATTTTCTTTCGATGAAAACCACAACCCAGTGAAATCCGCGACGATTGTGGAAATTCAAAACGGAGAAGAAGTCAATGCGACAGAAGTTTCCCCTGAATAAGCGAAATGCGGAAAGAAAAAAAGAGGTGGCATGAAGAATGGAGAATTTTGTCCAGCAACTGATTAACGGGCTTTCGCTGGGAAGTATTTATGCACTGTTGGCACTTGGCTATACCATGGTATATGGAATCATCAAACTGATTAACTTCGCGCACGGAGACGTCTACATGGTAGGGGCTTTTGTGGGATACTACGTAATCAATTACCTGAATGTCGGTTTGATTCCAGCGTTACTCCTTTCCATGACCTTTACCGCTCTGTTGGGAGTAGTGATTGAGCGTGTCGCTTATAGACCATTGCGGAATTCTTCGCGGATCACCGCTCTCATCACGGCCATTGGAGTTTCCTACTTGCTGCAAAACGGCATGATTTATCTCGTGGGACCTGGAGTGCGTTCTTTCCCCCAAGTGGTAAACAACACCCTGTATCAAATCGGCTCTTTTCAGATCAGTCAGATGCAGTTGCTTATCTTCGGTACGACAATTGTTCTGATGGGCGCTCTGCAATTCGTGGTGCAGAAGACAAAATTGGGGAAAGCGATGCGGGCAGTCAGCATCGACTCGCAAACCGCTGAACTGATGGGGATCAATCCCAATGCAGTGATCAGCTTCACGTTCCTTCTCGGATCGGCTTTGGCAGGAGCTGCCGGAGTACTGGTGGGAATGTATTACAATTCCATCGACCCGATGATGGGATATGCACCTGGATTGAAAGCCTTCATCGCCGCAGTACTCGGCGGCATCGGAATCATACCGGGCGCGATGGTGGGTGGATTTGTCATTGGATTGATTGAAGTATTGATTTCCGGATACGGGAATTCAATGATTCGAGATGCGGTCGTATACGGCATATTGATCATCATTTTAGTTGTCCGGCCTTCGGGAATTTTAGGCAGACATGTAAAAGAGAAAGTGTAGGTGGAAAAGATGCGGATGTTAAATAAAACGAATATTGGCTGGCTCGCTCTTTTTCTTCTAGTATTTGCACTTATTCAAGGAGCTGTTCTTGTCGGATGGATCGACGCTTTTTATGAAATTGCGTTGGTGACCATTCTGATTAATGTAATTTTGGCTGTGGGGTTAAACCTGATTATTGGCTATTCTGGTCAATTTTCGTTGGGGCATGCCGGGTTCATGGCTATCGGAGCGTATGCAGCAGGAATCGTAACCAAACAAATCCCCAATTATGGGGGACTGCTTGTCGGTATGCTGAGCGGAATGGTAATTGCCGGATTGGTGGCATTGATTGTCGGCATTCCAACGTTGAGACTTAAAGGAGACTACTTGGCTATTGCCACGCTCGGCGTTGCGGAAATTATCCGCGTCGCTATTTTGAATATGGGCGGGCTAACCAACGGTGCGGCCGGCTTAAGCGGCATTCCATATCTAAGCACGTGGTTTATTGCTTTCTTGGCGGCGGTGTTTGTGATTATCCTGATTGCCAACTATACACGCAGCAGTGTCGGACGAGCAACCATTTCTGTCCGAGAAGACGATATCGCAGCAGAGTCATTGGGAATCAATACGACCCGGTATAAAACCGTTGCGTTTGTCCTAGGTGCGGTCACCGCATCATTGGCAGGTTCGTTGCATGCCACTTACTTTAGTGTCATCAGCCCGGATCAGTTCACTTTTATGCGCTCCATTGACATTTTGATCATTGTGGTATTCGGCGGCATTGGAAGTTTGACAGGCAGTGTCATTGCCGCTGCAGTACTGGGCGTATTAAACGTATTCTTGCAGCCGTTCGGGTCCTTGCGAATGATTTTGTACGCTCTTGCGTTGATTTTCATTATGATTTTCAAACCTTCAGGGCTGCTTGGAACAAAGGAACTGCAATTGAGTAAATGGTTCAATCGTAAGAAAAAGCAAACACAGAGACAACCGGTGAAACAAAAGGAGGCAGCCAGATGACGTTGATGAAAGTAGAAAAATTGACCAAAAATTTCGGCGGCCTCTCAGCTGTTTCCGGAGTGGATTTGACGCTGAAAAACAAGGAATTGGTCGGTCTTATCGGACCGAATGGCGCCGGGAAAACGACACTGTTCAACCTTCTCACCGGTGTCTACTCTCCGAGTGAGGGGTCCATAGACTTGGTGCAGGACGGAACCACCGTTTCGTTGATTGGGAAACGGACCGATCAAATTGCGGAATTGGGTGTCGCACGTACCTTCCAGAATATACGGCTTTTTAAGAATTTGACGGTTTTGGATAATGTGCGTATCGGGCTGCACAACAAGTATGGCGTTAATACGTTCTCCAGTCTGTTGCGCACACCCGGTTTTTACCGTGCGGAAGAGAAAATGACAGAAGAGGCCATGAAGCTGTTAGAAGTATTTGCTCTGGACGAAAAAGCGGATTATTTAGCCAAAAATCTGCCTTATGGAGACCAGCGCAGGTTGGAAATTGTGCGCGCATTGGCAACCGATCCCAAAATCTTGTTTTTGGATGAGCCGGCTGCCGGCATGAACCCACGAGAGAGTGTGGAGTTAACGCAACTCATTCGTCAGATTCAAAAAGAATTTGACTTGAGCGTCGTATTGATTGAACATGACATGTCTGTAGTCATGAATGTCTGTGAACGTATTTATGTATTGGAGCACGGCCGGTTGTTGGCTCATGGCACACCGGAAGAAATCAGGGCAAACAAAGAAGTTGTCCGTGCGTATTTGGGTGGTGAGTAAATGTTACAAGTGAAAAATTTGACGGTCCATTATGGCGTGATTGAAGCAATCAAAGAGGTTTCCTTTGAAGTCAATGAAGGAGAAATCGTGACGTTGATTGGGGCGAATGGAGCGGGGAAGACCACCATCTTGAAGACCATCTCCGGACTGGTCAGACCGACGGCGGGTGAAATCGTGTATCAGGAAGACATTATCCAAAAAGCCACCCCCCGCGCCATCGTACAAAAGGGTTTGTCACATGTTCCAGAAGGACGTCACGTATTCAGCGGCATGTCCGTTATGGAAAACTTGGAGATGGGGGCGTTTCTCCGCAGAGACAAAAAGGCCATCCGCCAAGACATAAAAAAAGTTTTCGACCTTTTTCCAATATTGGAAGAACGAAAAGATCAAGATTCCGCGACACTTTCCGGCGGCGAACAACAAATGTTGGCCATGGGGCGGGCGCTGGTTTCCAAGCCGAAATTGTTGCTTTTGGATGAGCCGTCGATGGGACTGGCTCCTTTATTTATCGAGCAAATTTTCCGAATCATCAAAAAAATCAATGAAGAAGGCACCACCATCTTGTTGATTGAACAAAATGCCGCTGTTGCGTTGGAGATAGCAACAAAAGGCTATGTATTAGAAACAGGAAGAATTGTAGAATCGGGCGCAGGAAAAGACCTGCTGCAAAGTGAAGCGGTCCAGCGTGCGTATCTAGGCGCTTAAATTATAAATAAAACAGAAAATCCCCGCACTGATTCGGTGCGGGGATTTTCTTTGGGAAAAGACAATCAATCAATTCGTGGAACGAGGGATGTTGTTCAATAAGTGGTCCAGTCGTTTCTTGCGGTCATCCAATTCTTTTTCCAATTCTGCCAGCTCTTTTTCGAGTTGCTTGATTCCATGGGCCGCTCTGGCGATCTCTGTATCTGTATGGATTGAATGAGCAATGGGGGCTTTCGATTCGCTCATTGTTTCCTCCTCCTTAGGATGAAAAATGCTTTTTATAGCGTGGATTGTATAATTAAGCGAGACAGAAAAAAGACATGTTATGATACACTCAAATTAACCTACCAAAGCTAAGGAGAGTGCACCATACATGTCGTACACCCATCTTACCAAAACAGAACTCATATTCATAGAAGAATACTTTGCCATTAATCTCAGTGGTCGCGAGATTGCTAAAAAGCTTAAGCGAGGTCATGAAGCAGTCTACAGAGTAATCAGGAAGTTGAAAACGGGTAAAACAGCGATCGATATTTATCTAGAATACAAAGAAAACAAACAAAAATGTGGACGTAAACCTATTCAACTTCCTCAAGGTGAAGTTGATTACATCAACGAGAAAGTCAGTGAAGG
>NZ_AUCD01000069.1 GCF_000429585.1 Atopococcus tabaci DSM 17538 | reverse complement strand
ATCAACTTCACCTTGAGGAAGTTGAATAGGTTTACGTCCACATTTTTGTTTGTTTTCTTTGTATTCTAGATAAATATCGATCGCTGTTTTACCCGTTTTCAACTTCCTGATTACTCTGTAGACTGCTTCATGACCTCGCTTAAGCTTTTTAGCAATCTCGCGACCACTGAGATTAATGGCAAAGTATTCTTCTATGAATATGAGTTCTGTTTTGGTAAGATGGGTGTACGACATGTATGGTGCACTCTCCTTAGCTTTGGTAGGTTAATTTGAGTGTATCATAACATGTCTTTTTTCTGTCTCGCTTAATTATACAATCCACGAAATTATAAGCGTTTACATTTTCTTTTTAGGCGAAAACCTGTATATATTTTTTTGAAATAGTTGTTTTTTTATCTCCATATTGTGGTATATTTAAAGACGACAGCACAAATAAAAACGGGGTAATATATATACATTGGAGGAGGTATCATGGAAAAGACAGCTACACAACAAGACCGGTTATTAAAGTTACAACAACTAAATAGTGAGGCGCTCGATTTTCGCTATCAAATCGAAGATCAAATTACGGATGCCATCACAGAAGGCAACAAAGATATATTAAATGAATACTTAGATATTTGGGCTTCTCAAGAAGACTTGTTCGGAACAAATCCGGTCACTTCTACGGACGAGCTTCGTGAGATGAAAAACCAGTTGGTCATCTGCAATACATACAGCCGGATTGCGGCAAAGAATGGTGGGTTGATGCCTGCTTATTTACATTTGATCTCAAAGCGTTATTCGATGTTGATTGAAAAAGCTCCTTCTATTGAGTATTTGAAGAATGATGTGTTTTTCAATCTGTTCCGTGACTACTGCACCGCTGTTCAACTATTTTCCACGAAAAGTTATTCAGGCGTCATGAAGGAAATTGTCAGCTACATCATTGAACACCTGACTGAAGAAATGACGCTGACGAGCGTTGCGACATTGTTTGGCATGCACCCGGTACATTTGGCGCGCAAATTCAAACAAGAAACGGGAACGACTTTCATCGGCTACGTCAACCAACACAGAGTGTATTTGGCCATGTATTATTTCCACGAAGATATGTACCAATTAAGCGAAGTGGCCTATCTTTCTGGATTCAACAGCCATTCCTATTTCACAAAAGTATTTAAAAAGCTTACAGGAGTCACTCCAACGGAATACGTCAAACAAATTTCTTTGGATGACTAAACATTATAAGAGGCAGGGACCATTTTACGATTCCCTGCCTCTTTTTTCTATGCTAGCTCTCTAGCCCTCATCCGCCTGCTCAATCCATACACACCCGAATGTTTGGGAAGCTGGAACAACTGCGGTGTACCTGCCGTGGTTGTCGTACCCTTTGAAAAACAACTTCCCATCCGCATTGTATCCGTAAGCGTATACCGCCAGCCAATGGTTTTTATATGGACTTCCCAGCACTTTCGTCGTTCCTACAGCCACTGGTCGGGGATCCGGTTGGTTTAATCGTTCCACCACCACTTTGTCGGGAATCAAACTCATCTTCGCTTTCCATTCCGGGAAGTCCTCCAGCACATAATTCAAACCCAATTTCAAATCCCACGGGAAGGTTCCTTTGTAAGGAAACCGGTCGTCAATCACCGACTTTAGTCCTTTAATCACTTTTTCTTTGTCCAGTTCTCTTCCGTATTCTTCACGAAACAAATCATCCAGCATCACCGCGCTGACATAAGTTCCGCAAATTCCCGGTTTGTGCCGGTTGATCCACGTCCGGTACTTCCGGAACCGTTTGGCCGGCAGTCCATGCCACTTTTTCGGTTTGTTACTCATCCTATCCACTCCTGCTTGTTTCACTTATGTACCTTCATTGTACCCTTTATAGATAGAAAAAGACATTTTCGAAAAATTATTTCTTGTCAAAAGAAATAGTCGCGCTTCTTCTTTATTATTCCACTCGAAAGACATTCTCAAGAGGAATAAAGATGCCTTCTTTCAATATTTGCTATTGGAAACTTTAATGATTCTATCTGAATACAAAAAACCGTTCAATCGGAATCTCTCCCATCGAACGGCTCGTTTATCGATTTAAGCTACATATTCGCGGCAGACTCTTGCGCATTCAAAGCAAGCTTCTGCGCATTTTTGGCAGTGTTCCATGTGTGTATGTTTCTCGCATTCTTTTCCGCACGCTTGGCAGATGGTGGCACACAATGAAATCAAATCGGTGGTCACGGCTCCTTCACGGCTGGCGAATGTGGCGACCATCGCGCAAATATCCGCACACTCCCGATCCAATTGGATGCAGTCCACCAACATCTTCACATCATCTTCTTTCAAACACGCATCAAAACACATGTTACAGACTTGCTGGCATTCATGTGCTTTCTCAATTACAGTTGCTAATTCTGGATTCATTTCCATTTCTCCTTTCTCATTTTTTTACACTCTCAGTATAGAACGCCCTTATGAATCATATCAAACAAAACCCCTTCAGCCGCTGTTTGAGCTGAAGGGGTTGGATTAAAGGGAGACATGTTCTTGGATGGCTTTCAAAAACGGTTCCCCGTATGTTTTTAATTTGTTTTCGCCCACTCCGTGAACCGACAAGAACGCCTCTTCATCGGTTGGCAGTTTGGCGCACATATCGATCAAAGAACGGTCGGAAAAAACCACAAAAGGCGGCTTGCCCATCTCGTTGGCAATTCCCAAACGAATCTGACGCAGTTTTTCAAACAGTTCTTCGTCGTACTCTTCCGATTTCCAGTCTTCGTTACGCGAAGCTTTTCTCTTTTCGTTTTTCCGTTTCACCATGGACAGTGTGGTTTCGCCTTTCAACAATTCCGGCGTCTTTTGCGTGAACTGGAGAATCGGATACGAGTCCCCCGCCATCACTAGATAGCCTTCGCCGACCATCAAGGAAATCCGGTCTTTGATGTCCCCGTCGCTTTGTTTAGACAAAATACCGTATGTCGACAACTCTTCCAATTGCCGTTCACGGATGCGCTGGGTGTCTTTCCCGCGCAACACATCGGTCACCATTCCTGTTCCAAAACGCTGTCCCATCCGGTATACACAGGAAAGGATTTTTTGGCAGTCCACAGTGATGTCGATGGTTTCTGTTTCTCCGTGGCAGTTGGAACAATGGTCACACGCCATTCCGTCCATTTCTTCATCAAAATATTGCAACAAGGTCCGACGCAGACAGCTGCCGGTTTTGCAGTAGCCGGTCATCTTTTGCAGACGCACTTTGGCATGCGGCTCGTTTCCTTGTTCAATCAAAAAGGAATTGGTCAAAATGTCCTGGCTCGAATAAAACAACACCGCTTCGCTTGGTGCACCGTCCCGTCCGGCACGTCCGGCTTCTTGGTAATAGCTTTCCATATCCAGCGGCATATTGTAGTGAACCACTTTCCGCACATCCGGTTTGTCGATTCCCATGCCAAATGCGTTGGTGGCCACCATGATAGGCTTGCGGTCATATAAAAAGTCTTCTTGGCTGGCACTGCGTTCTTCCGGAGCCAGTCCTCCGTGGTAGTAAGTGGCGGGGAAGCCTTTTTTCACGAGAAATTCACATACCTTCTCCACATTTTTGCGGGTATTGCAATAAATGATGGCCGACTGGTCCTTGTCCAGCTGCTTCACCAGTTCCCTCTTTTTGTTTGTGGATTGGACCACAGAAAAATAAAGGTTCGGGCGGTCGAAACTGGCGGAATACACCATCGGTTCCCGCAATTCGAGCTGTTGGATGATGTCTTCTTTCACACGGTTGGTGGCGGTGGCGGTGAATCCGGCAAACGGGACACCATCTCCCAGAAACTCGCGCAACGTGACGATGCTGCGGTAACTCGGGCGGAAATCCTGCCCCCATTGCGAGATACAGTGGGCTTCATCCACCGCGACCAGACTGATGTGAATCTGCCCGAGAAGATTCAAAAATGCCGGGCTGCCCAATCGTTCCGGCGCAACGTACAACAGTTTCACCTGTCCGCTGCGCAACAAGTAGGCGGTCTCTTGGTAGTCAAACTGGTCCATCTGACTGTTGATGTAAGCGGCTTGGATGCCCAGCGACTGCAAAGTATCCACTTGGTCTTTCATTAATGAAATCAAGGGGGAAACAATCAATGCCGTCCCATCAAGAAGTAACGCTGGAATCTGGTAACACAGGGATTTCCCTCCGCCAGTCGGCATCACACCCAACACATCCTGCCCTTCAAGAATTCCGTCAATCAATTCCTGCTGTCCGGGCCGAAAGTGTTCATAACCGTAATACGTATTTAAAATGTCTACTGCGCGCTGCATGGAGGTCCTCCTAAAATTTTTGTTTCATTAAAACAGACAAACTCCAGCGACAAACGGGATAACAACCGGCCCCTCTGCCGCTGGATGCATTTTTTTCAAATAAATTAATCGAGCAATGCCAGAATTTCGTCTTTCGATAAGCCGGTGACGGTTTTTTCACCCACTTGAATGACCGAGTCAATCAATTCGCGTTTCTTCTCCTGCAGCTCATTGATTCGTTCTTCGATGGTCCCTCTGGTAATCATGCGAATCACCTGCACCGCTTTTTTCTGTCCAAAGCGGTGAACACGGTCCGCGGCCTGTTCTTCAATCGCCGGGTTCCACCATGAGTCATACAAGATCACCGTGTCGCCGCCGGTTAAGTTGAGCCCCGTGCCTCCTGCTTTCAAGGAAATCAGGAACATGTCTTTTTCTCCTGTGTTGAAGCGGGTGGTCAAGTCGAAACGGTCTTCTTTTTTCGTCGACCCATCCAGGTAGTGGTAATCGTAACCGCGCTCGTCCAATTTTTCCCGAATGATGGCCAGCATCTGGGTGAACTGAGAAAAGAGCACCACCCGTTTCCCGTTTTCACGCGCCTCATCCAGATACTCCAACAGCCGTTCCAACTTGCTGGAACCGCCTTGGTAATCCGGCAGAACCAAACGCGGAGCGCAGCAAATTTGCCGCAGACGGGTCAATCCGGCCAACACT
This sequence comes from Atopococcus tabaci DSM 17538, assembly GCF_000429585.1. GTDB lineage: Bacteria > Bacillota > Bacilli > Lactobacillales > Carnobacteriaceae_A > Atopococcus > Atopococcus tabaci. Next base: position 6,757 of record NZ_AUCD01000069.1, on the reverse strand, counting down.
TTGATGCGGTTCGATTCGAACGCATCTTTCTCCAACATGTCTTCCATTTCGTTGCGGATCAGAGCCAGCTGAGTCTGGTACATTTTCTTCTGTTCTTCGGACAAATCGATGTATTCCGTTGTTTCGGTCTTCTCAGGCAAATCTTCCAGCACATCCCGCTTCAAGCGGCGTAAGATAAACGGTCGCACTTTTTGCGAAATGGCTTCGTTATCCAATTCTTTGTATGCTTTGCGGGTAGAGAACAATCCAGGCTGGACAAGTGAAAACAGCGTGTACAGCTCCCCTAAGTTGTTTTCAATCGGCGTCCCGCTGAGAGCAAACTTATTCCGCGATTTGAGTCCGCGGACTTCCACGGTCGTTTTGGCCGTACTGTTTTTCACGTACTGCGCTTCGTCCAAAATGATTGTCTCAAAAACTTGGTCTGTGTACAACTCGCCGTCCCGTTGAATCAACGGATAAGAGGTGATCCAAACCGGTGTCCCGTCTTCTGCAGCTTGTTGGATGGCCGCTTCTCGTTCCGGACGCGAGCCGGTGATGAGTTTGGTATCGACGGTTGGAGCGAATTTGGCAAACTCCCGCTGCCAGTTGTACAGCACACTGGATGGACACAAAATGAGGAACGGTTTTGCTTCTGTTCCCTTTTCTTCCAAGGCAGACAAAACAAACGTAATGGTCTGCAAAGTTTTCCCCAGACCCATATCATCGGCGAGCACCCCGCCGAATCCGTAGTAATCCAATGTCTTCAGCCATTTGAATCCTGTTTCCTGGTACGGTCTCAAGGATGCGTCGAGTGATTTCGGCAAATCGAACGCCACGTCTTCCGGATCCAACAGCTGACGAGCCAGCTCTTTGAATCGGTTGCCTTTTTTCACCACCGCGTCGTCCAACACCGCCAGCCCTTTGAACAACGGAACCGACATGTCTTCTTCAATCTCATGAGCGGAAATGTCCAGTTTGGAAAGGGCTGTGTTCATCTCTTGGAACGATTTCTCTTTCAAGTTGATCAGTTTTCCGTTGGAGAGGCGGTAATATTGTTTGTTGGCTTTCAACTGAGACACCAATTGCTGCAAATCGTCGCCGGAAATGTCTTCGGTTTGGAACGAAATGTCCAACAAGTTGGTTTGCTCGTTCATTTCCAAAGAAAGGGATGGAACCGAAGCTGGATCGTACAGCAGCTGTTGAGCAGAGGCCGTCATATACACTTGGAAACGAGCCGCCAACTCTTCCAATCCTTCATACAAAAAGATGGAAACATATTCCAGATTGTCGGTTAAGGCATGCCCTTCTGAATGAGACCAGCCGCTGCAAATTTCTCCCAACAGTTCCAATAACTCGTATTCCGTTTCCATATCGCGGATAAACCATTTGTCGTCCATGGTCGAGTCAAGTTCTTCTGAGTCAAACGGGCGAATGGTTTTTTCCCCGTATCGAAAGACCGGTCGCACAAACATCTGGTTGTTCTGCCAGTCGATGTAGAGATTGGATTCCAATTTCGGGCTGACAATGGCGTTTTCCACTTCCTCATCGATGGCAATTTCGACGAGGTTGCGTATTTGCGGAAGGACTTCCGATGCAAAGGATGCAAACTGATCGTGTGAAAACACCATCGGTTCCCACCTTGTCATACGAAATGCGCTCCACAAAGACTCCATCAAATGGTACTGCTCAGATGACACAAAATGAAACACACCGTTCACCGACAGCATGTTGGTCTTTGGATAAAAACGTGTGGCTTTCCGGTCGCTCTCTGCAATCGCAAAACGGACCGCTCCTTCTTCTTCGGGATCTTGTCCCAATGTCAAGTGAATCGGAAGCGGAGTGGCGGTTTCCGCAATTTTAGGTTGAACCGGCGTTTTTTCCGCCCAGCGATTGGTTTGACTGACATTTTCCATCAGTACATATCCGGCATCCACTGCCGCTAAGTTTTCCAAAATCATTTTGACGTACTGGGGCGGAATCATCATGGCTTGTTTGTCCGTTTGCGGTGCATACGGCCCCGCTGTATTGATGACCTGCTGGATGTCATACAGCATCTCGAGCATCTTCCGGTCTTCCCGGCTGATTCGGTGTTGTTTCGCTGAATACGAGAAACGTTTCCCGAATGAAATATCGTTTCCCCGGAGAAGGTCCGCCACCACCTGTTCCATATCTTTGACTACATACAGATGCTGGACGCCGACTTTCATCGTCAACGCATAGCTGGTCATCCGTTCCGGTCCGTTGATGGTCAACTGGTACTCGATTTGAATTTGCTCTTTGGAAAAAGGCGCCAGCTTCATGGCGCGCTCTTTTCGGTAGTCTTCCAACAGACGCTGAAAAGCTTCTTCGTTTTGGCGTTTGAGGACACTGTTTTTCCGCATGCGCTGCGCTTCGGTCACTTCCGCCTGTTGAGCCGGGATGTCTTCCGCATCGATTTCATTCAGCTTCAACATCGCTGCCACGACGTGTTTGCATCCTCCCTGGTAACTTTCAAAAGCCGGGCAGGTACAGTGATATTTCCGGGCGACCCCGTTTTTGTAGAAACGGAAGTTGACGGTGACATTTTTCTCTTCTTCTACCGACAGATACACCGTATTGGTTTCGTAATCCCCGTACGGGAAGCCGACTTTATTTTCTTCATATAATGTTTTTCCTCTTTGATACACCATCTCGTTTGAGGCCAAACTTTTGATGGTCGCATCTGGAAAAGTTTGTTTTTTAATCAACCCATTCAAATCCTTTTTTCGTTAATTGTATCTTCCTATTATAACAAAGATTTCCCCGTTGCGGGAGAGTCGTTGACAATAAGAAAAAAACCTGCCGAGGCAGGTTTGGAAGTTTATTTTTTTTCGTCTCCGAATTCCGTCGCCACCCCCATGCTGCTGAAAGACTGGCCGGTGAGACTTTCTTCCGGCTGGATACTTTCTTGAACAACCGGTGTCGGTTTCAAAGACAAGTGTTTGATGATGTCCACCAGTTCTTCTTCCGTTTCCGGGATGAAGAAGCGGTCTTTGTTTACGTAGTCGTTTTTGACTTTCTCTGCAAATTCAAAATACGCCTTTTGTTCTTGTTGGAAAATCGGCGACCGCAGCAATTTGTACAGCAGAATCACGTGGGCTTCCTCGTTGAACACCAGTTTTGGCGTCAAGCAAGCGGTGGAGACTCCTGAAATCAGCACCTTGTCTTCGATGTTGTTGTTGAGCTGCAAGAGCTCAAACGGATAACTCTGGTACATAGTGCGGGAATACACGTGCCGCTTGTTCCGCGGATGCAGTTTGGTGACCAACTCGTCCGCAGCGGCGTGCTTTTCGATCAATTTGTACAAACGGGCTTGTTCCTCCAACTCCGATTCAAATTGGAATGCCTGGTCAAAGAAGATGAAGCGCGTGTTGTCATCGATGGTGCCTTTTTCCGGCTCATAGTCGAAGACACTGTTCATCACTTCTTTCACCACTGGATCTGTTTTATCCAAAGGTGGAATACGAACCAAATCCAGCCCGCGGTCTTGATACGGGAAGTATTCTGGACTGTGCAAGTACGCTCCTTTGATTTCCTCGAAAAAGCCCATCTTGAACAATTTCTTCAAATAAAACGACTTGAACTTGCTCATCGTCAAATCAAAGAAGCTGTATGTTTTAGTGCCGTCTTCACTGAGATACAGTTCCGCATTCGGATTGTGTTTTTTGATGTGGTACCAAAACACATGGGAAGGCGGGTCGTCAGACGGGACCAGCACCCGGTCGTAATCGTATGTTTTGAAAGGAACCTGACTCGTCATCTTGTCGCTGTTCAGGAAATGTTTCAGCTCCACCATGTCGCGGACAAACCCATAGTTTGATTTTCCGCCGTTGGAATACTGAACGGTCTCCGCGAAGAAGACGTCATTAAAGAGGTCCATCTCTTTTAATTTTTTGTAAATGGAGCGGTTCACAGGCGTATGGTCGATGACCACCACGTCGACTGTTTCATCTTTAAACACTGTTTTTTGCAAGGTCAGCAAATTCAATGCTTGGAAAGGTGTTCCGCAAACAACTAATATCATCCAAACCCCTCCTTGCTCGTTCTTTTTTACAAACTTACCTATCCATTATAACAGAAAGCGCTCTTTTGCGTCCATTTCCATCGGACAGATACGAAGGAATAACGGCTCTGATCCGCTAAAGGACCAAAGCCGTCATAAGTACTCTCGCTATTTAAGCCGTTTAGGCGAAGCGTTCATTGTAGCTCAAGATGAAATGAACGGCTTCCCGGATGGCTTTAGCGCCGCCTGATTTGTTCAAAACGACGTCTGCCTGGGTCCGGACTTCGTCGACTGCGTTGTTCGGGCAGATTCCCCACCCCACAGACAACAAGTTGGACAAGTCATTGATGTCATCGCCGACATAGGCAATGTCTTTGCGCTTCAACCCGGTTTTCAACAGCAATGTTTCCAGGCGGGAAAACTTGTCTTTCACGCCCAAGTGGACGTGATCGATCTTCAGTTTTTTCATCCGCGTCGCCACGATGTCGGTAATTTCGCTCGTCATGATGACGACCGGAATCTCCGCTTCCCGCAGCAGCTCGAAGCCCATCCCGTCCTGCATGTTGAATTCCTTGGAAAACTCGCCGTCCGTGGAATAGACGATGTTGCCGTCCGTGAACACCCCGTCGACATCCAAGACCACCGCTTTGATCGGTGAAGGCGTCCCTTTCAGCTTCCGAAGACGGTTGCGCAACAGATTCTCACACACCACCAAATCGTTCAGCTCATCAATTTCTGTGAGCGTGTCTTCCGGCATGCGCACAACACCGATGCGGCCGCCCAGACGGTTTTTGGTTTCCATGTACGTCTCTTTTTTCACGGCGTACACGGCTCCGTTTTCCGCCAACGTTCCATCGAAGTCCTGTCTTCTCGGACGGTTCCGGTAATCGTAGTTCAGGCTTTCTCCTTTTTCATTCCAAAAGAAGTGCCCGGTCTCCACAACGGTCAACGCCGAGTCGTATGCGTCGCTTTCCGTTTTTTCCAGTACACGGTTGATGTCGTCGCGTGTGGTCAACGGAGACGTCGCCTGTAACAGGCACAAGATGTCATAGTCATGGTTGATGCGCTCAGAAAATTCCCACATCGCCATTTCCGTGCTGGCGGTGTCGGTGGCACTCTCCTCGCTTCGTTCCATGACCTTGACTTTATCGGTCCAGGCGTATTCGCGTTCCGCAAAGTCTTTGATGTATGGATCGTCCGTAAATAAATACACTTCATCCAGTTGGCTGAAAACCGCTTCTGTCAAAGACCAAGCGAAAAGCGGGCGTCCCAAGACTTTTCGCCGGTTTTTGCCCGGAATGCCTTTGGATCCGCCCCTTACTGGTATGATTGCCACGCTTTTCATTGCTTTGTCACCGTCGCTCATTTCGCAGCTGGTTCCGAAACATATTTCAATTTGTCGCGCTGGACTTGTTCAATCGCCAATACGTCCTGGCTCTTGTACGCCAACGCTTTTCCAACTGCATCCAAGTCGCGTTTCAATTTGCGCAAACCGTTTGGCTCCAAGGAAGCTGCGTGGTCAGTTCCTTTCCATGTACGGTCCAATGTGTAGTGACGTTCGATGACGGTCGCACCCAACGTGTACGCCGCTACGTCCACTGCAATTCCCAAGTGGTGACCCGAGAATCCGATGGCTTTCACTTTGTCACCGTATTTCGCTTTCAAGTTGTTGATCTCCAACAACGCGACGTCTTCAAATGGAACCGGGTAACCGGATGTGCAGTTGTACAAGACAACGTCTTTTCCGCGTCCACGATCAAAGAAGATGTTCATGAATTTGTCTGTTTCTTCTGGAGTGGTCATCCCCGTTGAAACGTGGATTTCACCCTTGTAGTTGTCTGCCAGCCATTCCAACATCTCATAGTCAGTGTTGCAGGCAGAAGGAATTTTAATCATCACTGGGTTCAATTCTGCAATTTCTTTGGCAGATTGAATGTCCCAGACGGAAGTGCTGTAAGTAATACCCATTTCTTCGCAGTATTCCATCAATTCACGGTGCTGGTCGACATCGAACTCAAGGTTTTCCCGGTGTTCTTTATAGGTTTCTCCGTAAGCATTTGCCGGCACAGGGTGCGCTGCATTGTATTGTTCTGGTTTACGGCGTGTCCATTCTTCAACATCCCGCTTCTGGAATTTCACCACATCGGCATTGCTGAAAATTTTTGCAATCTTGATCATTTCTTTGGCGATCTCCATGTCCCCTTTATGGTTCCCACCAATTTCCGCAATAACGGTTGCTTTCTCCATTACAAAAACCTCCCAATATGAAATGTGTATCCCGCTCAGCCTCTCAAGGCTATATTGTTTCAGCACAAAGAATAAACTTTCAACGCTGAGCACAATTAAAAGCTAAGCATGAGATTTTGAGCGACTACTCTTAGTATAATCTAATCTCAAACAAAATGTCCAATTATAAGAACGAGGAGTATGCGTCAAGTTTTCCTCGGTAACCTTTATTCTAAATGACCCTTAATATAAATGCGGTTATTTGTTTCTATTCATTTAACTAAATGAAAGGGCTAGTTGGCCTATAAAGCTGCTTTTCGGACCATAATTGACGATAGAACCCGTTTGGATTGTTTGGGCCGTAGAATCTATTTTCTTTAACGCTTGACGGACAGCTCCTTTAATCTCTTCACCTAGTGATTCGACTTTATCTGTTATTTCAGCTGTTAAAGCTGTCTGTAAAAGCCCATTTTTCTCTGCAGTGAGAATTGCCACAACGTGGCTAGCTCCTTTTTTTGTCCAGCTTCGGCC
>NZ_AUCD01000068.1 GCF_000429585.1 Atopococcus tabaci DSM 17538 | reverse complement strand
GAATATATTTAAGTCGATTACATTTGATTGTGGCAAGGAATTTTCCAATTGGAAAAACTTAAGTAATCAACAAGATATTTCTATTTTCTTTGCGGATCCAGGCTGTCCCTCTCAACGCGGACTAAATGAACATTCAAACGGTCTCTTACGTAAAGATGGGTTACCTAAACAAATGGACTTCAACGAAGTCGATCAACAATTTATTTCTTCTGTCGCAATCCGAAGGAATAAAATACCTAGAAAATCTTTAAACTATAAGACCCCATTGGAGGTCTTTCTGGAGAATGTATCAGGTTTAAATTATTTCTAGCTTAATTTGACAAACGAAATAATATAAAAGACCCTCTTTTTCAGAGGGCCTCCAAATTTAGGTACATCTCAAGAAGCCGTATGTGCCTGTCGCTTCCGTCTGATTAACTGATGACCTTTTTCATGCGCACTTACATTCAGCACCAAGCCAAGGGAGCCCGCCAAAACGATTGTACTGGAACCGCCAAAACTGATAAACGGAAATGTAACACCAGTGATTGGCATCAAGCCGATGACTCCACCGAGGTTAATGCATCCTTGGACAAGGAACATAGTCGCGATTCCGATACATATTAAAGAGCCAAATGGGTCTTTGGCGCGGATACCGACCAAATAGATGCGGCTGATCAAGAAAAAGAAAAGCCCCAATACAACAAGAACTCCTACCAACCCTAGTTCTTCTCCCAATATAGAGATGATAAAGTCCGTATACGGTTCTGGAAGATACCCTGTCTTTTGTACACTTTGTCCGATACCGACACCGAACAGTCCGCCGCGGCTCAACGCGTAATAAGAGTTAACCAATTGCATCCCGGTACTTTGAGAGAGCGCGAATGGATCCCAAAAAGCCAGGAAACGATTATACTGATATTCTTGTAGGAAAAACAACGAATCGCCATAATGACGGATCAATTCCAATAACCCTGTCAAAAGAAGCGCTCCTCCTGCTCCGAACATAACCCCGATTTTCGGGGACGCCCCGCTTGCAAAAATCATCACTGCACTGATACCGAATAAGATGATTGCCGCTCCGGCATCGGGCTGAATAAAAATTAAAAAACATATGAAACCGACTAATACGGCCGGTGCTCCAATTGTTTTCCATAGGTTTTCAACCACATTTTTTTGTTTTCGAGACAGTATATATGCGAAATACCAAATGACAATCACTTTTGCAATTTCCGCTGGTTGAACGTTGATCGGCCCTAAACTCAACCAACTTTTGGCACCGTTTATTTCTTCTGCAAATAACAACACAAGAAACAACAACAGAACCGTAACTCCGGTCCCTATCATAACCAGTTTCTTTTCTTTCAACCATTTATAAGGAAACAAATACCCTATCACCGCTGTGATCATTCCGGCCAAGACATACATACTTTGCCTCAACAAGTAATGCTGTGGATTGGAAAAATCTGCCATTGCAATATAGCTGCTGGCACTGTAAACCATTAAAATACCGGTGATTGACAAAACAATATAAGGAATCAATACATAAAGATCCACTAACTTAAACTTATTCATGAAAACCAGCGCTAAAGCCTATGCCCCCATTCACTGTTCAATTTTCTTTTTATGCATATGCTTCAATTGGAAACATCGGTCAATCATTTTTTAAGTGATATAATCGACTGGCCTTTTTACGCATGTTCTTTCTAAATTGGACTTGCAGTCCTCTTAAAATAATTTTATTGCCATCATTTTCTACATTATAGCACACTCAAAACAATCAACAATACCCCTCTGTCAAATTAGAAAAGAGAATGGCTGGAAGCGACGGGGGTATTTGTATGTAAAAAAGAAACCAATCAGAACGTTTCTGATTGGTTTCTTTTAAAGTTCAACTTTTATTTGTTGCTTTGTTTAGCTGCTTTTTCACGCATGTTTTTGTTTAGGATTTTCTTGCGCAAACGGATGGATTCCGGAGTGATCTCACAGTACTCATCATCTGCCAAAAATTCCAAAGATTCTTCTAGAGTCAAAATACGTGGTGCTTTGATAACGTTTGTTTGGTCTTTGTTGGCGGAACGAACGTTGGTCTTTTGTTTTTCTTTCGTTATGTTAACGGCGATGTCGTTTTCACGGTTATTTTGTCCGACAATCATCCCTTCATAAATATCCGTACCAGGTTCTACAAAGATGGTTCCCCGGTCCTCAATATTCATGATGCCGTAAGTGGTGGCCATTCCGGTTTCAGTGGAAACCAATGCGCCGTTACGGCGTTCGCCAATTTTACCAGACAGGACAGGCAAGTACTGATCGAATGTATGGTTCATGATTCCATATCCATGAGTCATTGACATGAATTCGTTGGTGAATCCAATCAACCCACGGGCAGGCACCAAGAAAACCAACCGGACTTGGCCATTTCCTGTGTGGACCATATCTTGCATTTCGCCTTTACGTTGGCTCAAACCTTCAATGATGGAACCCATGTATTCTTCAGGGGTGTCGATTTGAACACGTTCAAATGGTTCGCATGCTTGACCGTCAAATTCACGGATAATTACTTCCGGACGAGAAACTTGCAACTCGTATCCTTCACGGCGCATGTTTTCAACCAAAATGGACAAGTGAAGTTCTCCACGTCCAGAAACGATCCATTTATCTGGAGACTCTGTGTTTTCAACGCGCAAGGACACGTCCGTGTGCAATTCAGACATCAAGCGTTCTTCCAATTTACGGGAAGTCACCCATTTCCCTTCACGTCCTGCAAATGGAGAATCATTTGTCAAAAACGTCATTTGAAGGGTCGGTTCATCGATGTGCAGCACCGGAAGCGGATCAACGTGGTCAACTGGAGTGACCGTTTCACCGACAAAGATGTCTTCCATCCCTGAAACGGCAATGATGTCGCCTGCAGTGGCTTCTTCGATTTCTTCACGTTGCAATCCGAAGAAGCCAAACAATTTGGTGACACGGAAGTTTTTCGTTGTGCCGTCCAACTTGCTTAACGCCACTTGGTCGCCGACTTTGATTTTCCCTCTGAATACACGCCCGACTCCGATACGTCCAACGTATTCGTTGTAGTCCAGTAGAGACACTTGGAACTGCAACGGTTCGTCGCTATTGTCTGCAGGTGCCGGAATTTCTTCCATAATCGTTTCAAATACAGGATCCATTGATTTTTCTTGATCTGCTGGGTCATCTGAGAAGCTGCTTGTTCCGTTCAATGCAGAGGCATAGACAACTGGGAATTCCAATTGCTCTTCGTCTGCACCCAATTCGATGAACAAGTCCAAAACTTCATCCACCACTTCAGCAGGTCTTGCTGTTGGTTTGTCAATTTTGTTGATAACTACGATCGGTGTCAATTTCTGTTCCAACGCCTTCTTCAACACAAAACGTGTCTGCGGCATGGTACCTTCATAAGAATCAACAACCAATACAACTCCGTCTACCATTTTCATGATACGTTCTACTTCTCCGCCGAAGTCTGCGTGTCCTGGAGTATCCAAAATATTGATTCGGTTTCCTCTGAATTTTACTGCTGTGTTTTTGGCTAGAATTGTGATGCCGCGTTCTTTTTCAATCGCGTTTGAGTCCATGACACGTTCATCCATGGCTGTGCGGCTTCCCAATGTATCAGATTGCTTCAACAGCTCATCCACCAAAGTTGTTTTTCCGTGGTCAACGTGAGCAATGATAGCAACATTTCGTATATCGTTTCTTGTTTTCATTAAATATGATTCCTCCAAATATGGCCTTACCCATCAGCAGGCAAAAAAATACATTTATTCTTAGTAGCCGTTCGCACAGAGAATAAATGTCTTCGTCATGACTTATGGCTTCATGCTAGGTAACTTGGTTATTATACCGAAGAACAAGGCTCTTGTAAATAGTTAGTTTTCAGAAAAAGAGTCCATCATCTCTCTGTACGCCGTCGGGTAAGCAAAAAGCACCCTGTTTTTTCTTAATAAATTGACGTCTTCTCCATTAAACTGCGTGCAGCAAATCCCCGCTTCATCCATCATGACCTTCCCAGGAGCAATGTCCCAAGGTTCAAGTGACGCGGCCATATATCCGACTACATTCCCTTTCAAGACTTCCAGAATCTCTAACCCCGCCGAACCGATCATCCGTACCCCCAGCGTCTTTTTAGCGACGTCTCGGTGTTGCTCAAATCGGTCATCTGTCATCAACAGACTGCTGGAAGCGAGCAATCCATCTGAAAGTTTTTGATCTGTTGGAACAGCGAAAGGTTCATTGTCCTTAAAAATCCCTTTTCCTTTGATGGCAGAGTACAAAGACTGTGTGTTCATATCATAGATATAGCCCATTCGGCCTTCTCCATCTTCATACACTCCAAGCATAATGGCAAAGTTTTCTTTTTGAAGCACATAGTTCAACGTCCCATCAATCGGATCCACAAACCAAACAATTCCTGATAAATCGTTCACTTCATCTCCGAAGCCTTCCTCACCATAAATACGCTCAGCTGGGTATTCTTTTTTTATTTTTTCAACAAAAAACTGTTCGATTTCCCGGTCCATATTCGTCACTAAATCTTTGCGTCCGGTCTTTTCTTCCACCACCGGATCCGCCGAAGCATGCTGCTGGATTTTTTGAGCAGCTTCCTCAATCCAGGATCGAATCAGACGATCACGTTTTTCTATACCATCCAATACATCATCCCCCTCACACTCTATCTCTTTCATTCTATCGAAAATGTCCAACATAGACAAACCCTAAGTACCTTTGAATTTTTCGTACAATTAAATCACAAAAAACCGGAGCAAAACAGGTGTTATCCTGCCTACTCCGGTTCGTTCAAGAACTGGGAAAACCCAGGTCTGAATTAAATTACATATGAATTGGCATGCCTAGAGCTGCTTCTGCAGCATCCATGACAGACTCACCCAAGGATGGGTGTCCGTGAATAGTCAAGGCGATGTCTTCAGCGTTCATGCCGCTTTCGACTGCTAAACCTAATTCTGCGATGATATCACTTGCGTTGATACCTGCAACTTGTGCCCCCACGATGACGTTGTCTTCCTTCGTTGTCACGAGGCGGACAAATCCGTCTGTTGCGTTAAGGGACAAAGCACGGCCATTTCCTCCCAATGGGAATTTAGTTGCTTTCACTTTCAAACCTTGTTCTTTTGCTTCGGATTCTGTTAAACCAACAGAAGCAATTTCTGGGTTTGTGAAAGCAACTGCCGGCATTGCGCGGTAATCAACCGCAACTTTTTCACCGGAAATAGCTTCAGCGGCAATTTTCGCTTCGTAGCTTGCTTTGTGTGCCAAAGCAGGTCCAGGAACGATGTCTCCGATAGCGTAGATGTTCGGAACACTGGTTCTTCCTTGCTCGTCAACTTCGACCAATCCGCGTTCAGTCATTTTCACACCAGCAGATTCCAAGCCCAACTCGTCTGTGTTTGGACGACGGCCGACTGTAACCAGTACGTAGTCAACGTCCAAGGACTCTTCTTTGCCTTTTGCTTCATATTTAACAGTTACGCCGTTTTCATTAACAACAGCTTCTTTAGCCATTGCATCTGTAATGATCTCAACGCCCTGGTTTTTGAAGTTCTTTTCAACCAATTTGACCATGTCTTTGTCAAAACCGTTCAAAATGGATGGAAGTCCTTCAAGGATAGTTACTTTCGTACCCAAGTTAGCGTATACACCTGCCAACTCACTTCCGATGTAACCTCCCCCAACGATTACCATTGATTCAGGAACTTCTTGCAAGTTCAATGCACCAGTGGAATCCAATACGCGTTCGCCAAATTTGAAACCTTTGATTTCAATTGGACGACTTCCTGTTGCAACAATTGCATTGTTGAAAGTGTAAGTTTGAGCGCTTGTTTCGGTCATGACACGCATAGTGTTTGCATCGTTGAAGTAAGCTTCGCCGCGGATGATTTCCACTTTGTTTTTCTTCAAAAGCATTTCTACACCGTTTGTCAATTTTGCCACAACTTCGTTTTGCTTCCACTCTTGAGTTTTAGCAAAATCAAGTGTGACATTTTCAGTTGTGACACCGAAAAGCGTGGAGTTCAAAGCGTCTTGATAACGATGACTCGCACTAATCAACGCTTTAGATGGAATACATCCAACGTTCAAGCACACTCCACCGATGTATTCTTTTTCAACGATGGCAACTTTTTGTCCCATTTGTGCAGCGCGGATGGCAGCTACATAGCCGCCAGGTCCCGCACCGATTACAACTGTATCCAGCTCAATTGCAAAATCTCCTACTACCATTTGTTCTTCACCTTAACCTTCCATTAAGAGTAACTCTGGGTCGCTCAACAATCTCTTTAATTCGTTCATAGCTTGTTGGCCGGTTGCACCATCGATGATGCGGTGGTCAAAGACAAGTGAAAGTTCTTGAACACGAGCAGGAACAATTTCGCCTTCTGCGTTCACGACTGGTTTTTGTGCAATACGTCCAACACCGATGATCGCTACTTCTGGGTAGTTGATGATTGGTGTGAAGAAGCTTCCGCCCACAGAACCAATGTTACTGATAGAGATGGATCCGTCAGCCATGTCGCTGCCTTTCAACTTACCTTCGTGAGCTTTTCCAGACAATTCAGTGATTTCTTTCGCAATTTGGAACATTCCTTTGCTGTCAGCATCCTGAATGACTGGTACATACAATCCACGGTCAGTATCAGTTGCGATACCGATGTTGTAGTAGTTTTTGTAGACGATTTCGTCTGTTGTGTCATCAATAGATGCGTTCAATTCAGGGAATTTACGCAATACTGAAACGACAGCTTTAACGATGTATGGCAAGAATGTCAACTTAACATCTTGTTCAGCTGCAATGGTCTTGAATTTCTTACGGTGATCCCACATCTTGTCAACGACAACTTCGTCGAATAAAGCAACTGATGGAATAACTGTAGTGCTTGTAACCATTGCTTTAGCGATAGCTTTACGAGTTGTAGACATTTTCTCGCGAGTTTCTTGATCGCTGCGTCCAGATTCGAATGGCTTCGCTTCAATGTTTGCCACTGCAGTTCCTTCAGAAGCAGCTGCTTTCGCTGGTTTTTCAGCCGCAGTTTCTGCTTGAGCAGCCTCTGCAGGTGCTGGAGCTTGTCCGCCGCCTTCTACGAAACGGTCGATGTCTTCTTTCAAGACACGTCCACCTTTTCCGGTTGCTTCAACCAAGCTGATGTCCACATCTTTTTCACGAGCATATTTACGAACGGATGGCATAGCCAATACACGTTTGTTTGGATCAGATGTTTTCACAACTTCTCCGGATGCTTGTGTTGGTACTTTAGCCGCCTCTGCTGCTGGAGCTTCTTGAGCTGCTGCAGGTGCTGCTCCACCTTGTGGGTTGTTTTCTGGAGAGTCAATTTCAACGATTGCATCGCCAACGTTTACGACTGTTCCTGCTTCAACCAAGAAGTTTTTAATTGTGCCGTCGACTGGAGAAGCCAATTCTTCTACAGATTTGTCGTTTTGAACTTCTGCGATGGAGTCGCCTTCTTCAACTGTGTCGCCTTCAGCAACCAACCAGCTGACAATCTCGCCTTCTGCCATTCCTTCACCAATATCTGGCATTTTGAACTGGAAGTATCCGCCAGCGCCTGCTCCGGCAGCTGCTTCTTGAGAAGATGCTGCTGTTTGTGTTGCAGTCTCTTCTGCTGCAGGTGAAGCCTCCTCAGTGTCTTCGTAGCCTTCTGCATCGATTTCCAAGATTGCATCGCCAACGTTTACAACTGTTCCTGCTTCAACAACGATTTTTTTGATTGTACCGTCAACTGGAGAAGCCAATTCTTCTACAGATTTGTCGTTTTGGACTTCTGCGACAGAATCGCCCTCTTCAACTGTGTCGCCTTCAGCAACCAACCAGCTGACGATCTCGCCTTCTGCCATTCCTTCGCCGACGTCTGGCATTTTGAATGTGTAAGCCATGTTTGTTTTCTTCCCTTCTTCTATTATGCTTTGTTATTGAAATAATCCCATAGAAAAGATGGAAGAGCAAATGCAATTTTTTAAGTACTGCATTTGCTTTCCTTATCTGGGTTCTGATTAGAAGTTCACTGTTTCTTTCGCTTTTTCAACAATGTCAGCAGCATTTGGCAACCAGTCGTTTTCAACCATACCGAATGGGTAAACTGTGTCTGGAGCTGCAACAAATGCAATTGGAGCTTCCAATGAAAGAATGGAACGTTGGGAAATTTCAGAAATGACAGCCGCACCAACGCCTGCTTGACGTTGAGCTTCTTGAACAACCACTGCACGGCCAGTTTTCTCAACCGATTGGATGATGGTGTCAACATCCAATGGAGAAACTGTACGCAAGTCAATGATTTCTGCAGAGATGCCGTCTTTTTCCAATTGTTCAGCTGCTTTCAAAGCTTCACGAACCATGTAACCATAAGTGATGATGGATACATCTTTACCTTCGCGCGCAACAGCTGCTTTGCCCAATGGAACAGTGTATTGTTCTTCCGGAACTTCGTCACGGAATGAACGGTACAACTTCATGTGCTCCAAGAAAACAACTGGGTCTTCGGAACGTAGAGAAGCGGTCATCAAGCCTTTTGCATCGTAAGGGTTTGATGGGATAACCACTTTCAAACCAGGTGTTTGAGCCATCAAACCTTCCAAGTTGTCTGCGTGCATTTCTGGTGTGTGTACACCACCACCGAATGGAGAACGAACAACTACAGGCATGTTCACTTTTCCGCCCATGCGGTAACGTGTACGAGAGATTTGACCAGCGATGGAGTCCATTACTTCAAATACAAATCCGAAGAACTGGATTTCCATAACAGGACGGAATCCTTGGATTGCCAAACCGAAAGCCATACCACCGATACCGGATTCAGCAAGTGGCGTGTCACTTACGCGATCGTCGCCATATTTCTCATGTAGACCTTGAGTCGCACGGAAAACGCCGCCGTTTTTACCAACGTCTTCACCAAAAACCAATACTTTTTCGTCTTTTTCCATTTCTTGGTCCAAGGCTTCAGTAATGGCTTGTATCATTGTGAGGTTCGCCATGATTATTTATTCTCCTTTGCTTCAAATTCACGGATTTGCTCCTGAATGTTTTGTCCTGGTTCCTCGAACATGTTCTTCAAGAAGTCAGAGATTTTTTGTTTTGGAGCTTGGTCTGCTTCTTTAGCAGCCGCTTTGATTTCTTCTTTAGTTTTTTCGATCAATTCTTCTTCTTGTTCTTCAGACCATAGGCCTTTTTCAGTCAAGAAGTTACGGAAGCGAATAAGTGGGTCGCGTTGCTCCCAGTAGTCGAAACTTTCTTGGTCACGGTAACGAGTCGGGTCGTCTCCGGAAGTGGAGTGCGGGCCGAAACGGTTCGTGATTGTTTCGATCAAGACAGGACCGTTTCCAGCTGCTGCCCATTCTCTAGCTTGTTTTGTTACTGCGTAAACAGCCAATGGGTCCATTCCGTCTACTTGTACTCCTGGAATACCAGCAGCTGCTGCTTTTTGTGCAATTGTTTTCGCTGCAGTTTGTTTTTCACGAGGAGTGGAAATTGCGTATCCGTTGTTTTGGATAATGAAGACGATTGGAGCTTTGTATACTCCTGCGAAGTTCATTCCTTCGTAAGTGTCTCCTTGAGAAGATCCACCATCACCAGTGTACGTGAAGGTTACTGCATCGGACCCTTTCAATTTTTGTCCAACCGCGTTACCCATCGCTTGGATGAATTGAGCTCCGATAATGATTTGTGGTGGAACTGCATTCAAATCTTCTGGGTAGTTGTTTCCTTCAACGTGACCACGTGACCACAAGAATGCTTGTGGAAGAGAAAGTCCGTGTTGGATCAATTGGGGAATGTCACGGTATCCTGGGTAAAGCCAGTCTTTTTTCTCAAAAGCAAAGTGACTTGCCAATTGAGATGCTTCTTGTCCAGCCGTCGGTGCGTAGAATCCTAAACGTCCTTGACGTGCCAACGCCATTGAGCGTTCGTGCAAGATTCTTGACCATACCATTCTTCTCATTAATTCAACTAGTTGATCGTCAGACAAATCAGGCATGATGTCTTCATTGACAACTTTGCCGTCTTTATCGAGGATCTGTACCATAGGAAATGCCGCTTCGATTGTGCTCATCAGCGCTTCGTAGTCGACAGGTTGTTTGTTCGCCATTCCTCATCCATTCCTCTCTTTTTCATAAAAGTTGAAAGCCTTATCATGATACAGTTTCAGAAAACTGTATCAATCATGCCCTTTACTTTATTACAGTATCATGGTTCCTAAGATTTTGCAAGCCATTTAAAGGCAATTTACGCTTTTTTATCTCAAATGAAAAGGGTTCAATTTTTCCAGCGACATGCTTCACTATTAAAAATGAGCAAAAAGCGAATCGCCACTTTTTCACTCCTCTGTAGAGACCGTAATGAAACAGCATTTTTAACCTGTTATATAAAATCAAGGCTTCTGTTACACGAAACTGTTCCAAACTGAGTCTGTTCTCCATGTACCCGCCTTCACAATCGTGGCACTTTTCAAAAACAACCAGAACAGCATTTTTGCCGCTCTGGTTGTTTTTCATTTCTATATGACGCCTTGACGGATCATTGCGTCTGCTACTCGAACAAATCCGGCGATATTGGCTCCTTGGAGCAAGTTGCCTTCTTTTCCATATTTCTTAGCTGTTTCTTTTGCTTTTTGGTAGATATCTTTCATTATATGCTGAAGCTGTGTGTCGACATCTTCAAACGTCCAACTCGTACGTTGACTGTTCTGCTGCATTTCCAAAGAAGAGACCGCGACTCCGCCCGCGTTTGCAGCTTTCCCCGGCCCGTATAAGAGGCCTTTTTCGATAAATAATTGAACCGCATCCGCGTCACACGGCATGTTTGCCCCTTCAGCCAAGCAGGTTACTCCTTTTTCCAGCATGTGCTGAGCAGCTTGGAGATTGATTTCACCTTGAGTCGCACATGGGAACGCATAGTCATAGGTTTCTTCCATACCGCTCCAAATGTTTCCTTCATAATATTTGGCATCCGGTCTGCTTTGTGTGTATTCCTTAATTCTTCCGCGTTTAGTCAACTTGATTTCTTTCACGAGGTCCAAGTCGATTCCGTTGGTGTCCACCACAAATCCGGAAGAGTCGGAACAGGCGATGACCATCGCTCCTTTTTCAATCAGTTTTTCCATCGCATAGATGGCCACATTCCCGCTTCCGGAGACCACCGCTCTTTTTCCAGCGAGACTTTGTCCGTTATCCTGCAACATGTGTTCCGCAAAATAAACCGTACCGTATCCTGTCGCTTCTGTCCGGCCCAAGCTTCCGCCCATAGATACAGGTTTTCCAGTTAGTACACCCGGCTCGAATTGATTTAACTTTTTATACTGGCCGTATAAGTAGCCAATCTCTCTCGCCCCTACACCGATATCGCCAGCAGGAACATCTCGATCCGGTCCGATGTATGCCTGCAACTCCGTCATGTAAGATTGGCAGAAACGCATAATTTCTCGATCGGATTTGCCTTTCGGATCGAAATCGCTGCCGCCCTTTCCGCCTCCGATAGCTTGTCCGGTCAAACTGTTCTTAAAAATCTGTTCAAACGCCAAGAACTTGACGATACTCTGATTCACAGAAGGATGGAACCGCAATCCGCCCTTGTAAGGTCCAATTGTAGAGTTGAATTGAACGCGGTAGCCTCTGTTGACGTGCACTCTTCCCTCGTCATCTGTCCAAGGCACACGAAACTCTATTACGCGTTCCGGTTCAGTGATTCGTCCCAGAATGTTTTCTTCGATGTATTCAGGGTGTTCTTCCAATACGGGTTCCAAGGAATCCAACAATTCCTCCACCGCATGAAGAAACTCCGGTTGCCCTGCATTTCTTTTTTTGACTTCTTCAAATATATGGTTTACATAGTTTTTGGCATCAAGCATCATTTTTCCTCCTCGAATTTCGTGTTATTATTATGACACACAACGTTCATAAAACAAAATATCTTTCTTTAGACCGTGCATTCTTTTATTACCAGTGCTACAATGTATAGATGAACAAAACAACGAATGAACGTATAGTTAAGGAGTGACAGATTTATGATTACAATGGATGACATCATCCGTGAGGGGCATCCGACTTTGCGAAAAGTTGCGGAAGAAGTGCCTTTCCCTATTTCTGAAGAAACCAAACAATTAGGCAAAGAGATGATGGAGTTTTTAGTGAACAGCCAAGATCCTGAAATTGCTGAAAAATATGATTTGCGTGCAGGTGTTGGTTTGGCCGCCCCGCAGTTGGATATTTCCAAACGCATCCTGGCCGTCCATATCCCTTCTTTAGATCCTGAAGAGTCGGATGAGCCGGTTTTGAGCACCATTATGGTTAATCCAAAAATTTTGAGTCATTCAGTCCAAACCGCCTGCTTGGCTGATGGCGAAGGCTGCCTGTCCGTGGATAGAGAAGTGCCGGGTTATGTACCGAGAGCCAGCCGGATTACTATCTCTTACTATGATTTGGATGGAAACAAACACAAAGAACGCCTGCGGAATTACCCTGCCATCGTTGTACAGCACGAAATGGATCACTTGAACGGTGTGATGTTCTACGATCACATCAATGAGGAGAACCCGTTTGAATTGGATGAGAACACTTCTCTTCTATCTTAATTCTCTTTTCAATAGCAAAAAGTAAGACTCTGCTTCCAACCGGATGCACTTTCCGGCTCATAAGGGCTCTATGTCAAATAGTGTTGGTGAGTCTTTTGAGAGGACAAAGTGATCACTCACTTTGTCCTCTTTTGTTAAACTGCGTCTTCCTCTTCGAAGGTCAATGCTCTTGGCGGATGGGTGGGAGCTGTCAACTGATAACTGATCAAAATTCTGGCACGTAAATTGTAAAAGTTCCGGTACCCGTATCCTGAACGCTTGATATTCTTGATTTTATTGTTCATGCCTTCAATCGCCCCATTCGAGAGGGTGTAAGTAAACGCGTGCTCAATAGATGAGTAGTACTTGTCCACGGTTTGAAGGATAGTTCGGACCC
>NZ_AUCD01000067.1 GCF_000429585.1 Atopococcus tabaci DSM 17538 | reverse complement strand
GTAGGCATAAAGAAGAGACATGATGAGTGGTTTTGGGTGATAGGCAGGACGACCGTCCTGAGTCTCAAAAATTTTAAAGTAATGATCGTCTAATGAATCGACAAAGTTATAGATAGAAAAAACAATATGGTTGGGATCAATACAAGTAGATAATTCTAATGGAAGTGAAGTTTGATTCATGTTATATTGTACGTACATAAAAAGCACCCCTTTAATGTTTAGTGTCGTTACTAATATTATATCAGGGTGCTTTTTGTATGCCTAATTATATATAGCAAAAACGACGAGAAAATTAGTTAATCTAATTTCTCGTCGTTTTTATTTAGTGGCTTTTGTCCCAGCCTCTTTTTTGTTGCCTTTAAAAGTATGGTAGAATACTTGAACCCTGTTCTTTTCAAAAACCGGTAAATACTATATAATGGTATTAGTCAAATTTAGTCAAAACATTGAGTCGAAAAACAATTCCCGTCATTGAAAGTGTGAGGAAAGGAAGGAGGGTGCCATTCACAAAGAGGGTAATGGTGCGATGGAGAGAGCCTCTTTGTGCGGCAATAGATGCCATGCAAAATCACAACGTATCTGATCTTATAGAAGCTTATTTGAAACAAGTTTTAAACGAAAAAAACCAGGTAGAGATTAGACGCAATGAAATTGCGGAATTATTTGACTGTGTACCTTCCCAAATTAATTACGTGATTAAGACTCGATTTACGATCCAACAAGGATACCTCGTAGAAAGCAAACGAGGGGGAGGCGGTTACATCCGCATCAATAAAGTGCAATTGTTGGACGAATCTAAAATATTGGATACAATGATAGATATAATTGGTGACAGCATCAGTGAGAGAGATGCCCAGTCCATTATAAGAAAGCTATATGAAGAAGATGTTATTTCCAAACGAGAAGCGAAACTTATGCTCGTATCAATGGACAAATCACTTTTTCGCCCGGCAGGAAAGATGGAAGATGCCATGCGGGCGAGATTGCTGGTGACCTTTCTTAACAACTTAAAGTATGAATGATCCGTTCAGAAAATGGAGGCGAACAGACATGAATGAACTATTCACAGAGAAAGCAAAAAAAGCGCTGATTATTGCGCAAGAAGAAGCAAAAACGTTTCGCCACCGAACAGTAGGAACCGAACACCTCTTGTTGGGATTAGTGATAGAAGAGGACGGTATTGCGGGAAAAACACTCCGCCAACTTTCTTTGACACAAGAAGAAGTGCGTGAAGAAATCGAACATTTTACCGGCTATGGGCCTGGAGATGAAATCGATAAAAACGTTGTGTTGCCGTATTCTCCGCGAGTACGAAAAGTCATTACGTATGCAACCGACGAAGCCCGCAGAATGCAGACGCCTTTAGTGGGAACCGAGCATCTATTGTTGGGATTATTGCGAGATGAAGATGTGTTGTCTTCCAAAATATTGGAAAACCTGAATATTGATTTGACAAAAGCTCGTAAAATGGTCTTGAAACGATTGGGTGCCGCAGCAAATGTATCTTCGAATGCCAAAGGGCGCCGCAATGTGAAAAGCAGCGCGAAAAAAGGCGGTACACCGACACTGGATTCATTGGCGCGCGACTTGACAGAGTCCGCCCGCGAAGGACGCCTGGACCCGATTGTGGGCCGTGAAAAAGAAGTCCGCCGTATGATCCAAATTCTAAGCCGCCGGATGAAAAACAACCCGGTATTGATCGGGGAGCCGGGTGTTGGGAAGACGGCCATCGCTGAAGGATTGGCTCAAAAAATTGCATCCGGGGACATCCCTTCCACACTGGTGAACAAACGAGTGATGGGGTTGGATATGGGCTCCTTGGTAGCCGGAACCAAATACCGCGGTGAATTTGAAGAACGCATGAAAAAAATCGTCGATGAAATTTACAACGACGGCGAAGTCATCTTGTTTATCGATGAGTTGCATACGTTGATTGGAGCAGGCGGAGCAGAGGGTGCGATTGACGCCTCCAACATTTTGAAACCAGCTCTTGCCCGCGGTGAACTGCAGACTATCGGAGCGACCACGTTGGATGAATACCAAAAACACATTGAGCGCGATGCAGCGTTGGAAAGACGTTTTGCACCGGTCCATGTGGATCAGCCGACACCGGAGGAAGCTGAAGAAATTTTGAGAGGCTTGCGTTCCCGTTACGAAGAACACCACGGCGTGACCATCACAGACGAAGCGTTGAAAGCAGCGGTTCAGCTGTCTACACGTTACCTCCCTTCCCGCCAATTGCCGGATAAAGCCATCGATTTGATGGACGAATCCGCGTCGAAAGTTCGTTTGGATGCGGCAGACCGTCCGACTCCGGAAGCTGAAGCGACAGAAGAGTTGAATCAGTTGATTCGTGAGAAAGAAGAAGCGATTCAAAACCAAGATTTCGAACAAGCCGCAAAAGTACGTCAGCAAGAAATGTATTTGCGGAAACGGTTGGAAAAACTTCTGCATGAGGAAGAAGAACCAACAGAAGATCTGCGCGTCACAGACCACGATATTGCAGAAGTTATTTCGCAGTGGACAGGTATTCCAACCCGTCAAATGGAACAAAAAGAAAGTGAACGTTTGTTGAACTTGGAGAAAGTATTGCATGAACGGGTCATCGGCCAACACGATGCCGTGAAAGCTGTCTCGCGTGCCATCCGCCGTGCCCGCAGCGGCTTGAAAGATCCAAACCGTCCAATCGGATCTTTCATGTTCTTAGGTCCGACGGGTGTCGGAAAAACCGAGCTGGCCAAGACATTGGCAGAAGCCATGTTTGGGTCGGAAGAGGCCCTTGTCCGTGTGGATATGTCGGAATTCATGGAAAAATTCAGCACGAGCCGTCTGGTCGGTTCGCCTCCAGGATATGTGGGGTATGACGAAGGCGGTCAATTGACAGAAAAAATCCGTCAAAAACCGTACTCCGTAATTTTGTTGGATGAGGTGGAAAAAGCTCACCCGGACGTATTCAATATCTTGCTGCAAGTATTGGATGATGGATTGCTGACGGACTCCAAAGGCCGTCAAGTGGACTTCAAGAACACCATTCTCATCATGACATCCAACGTGGGTGCAACTGCCCTGCGCGATGAAAAAGAAGTCGGATTTGCTGCACGCGACAAACGATTCGATCACAAGGCGATGGAAGGCCGGATTATGGAAGAATTGAAAAAATCTTTCCGTCCAGAATTCTTGAACCGAATCGATGAAGCCATTGTCTTCCATTCCTTGAACAAAGAAGAGCTGCGTGAAATCGTCAAGCTGTTGACGCAAAAAATCACTCAGCGTATGGAAGAGCTGGGCATCGATATGAAGATCACGCCTTCCGCAATCGACGTCATTGCAGAAGAAGGGTACGACCCAGAATACGGGGCGCGACCATTGAAACGTGCAATTCAGAAGAAAATCGAAGACCGACTCAGCGAGGAGTTGTTGGCAGGAAATATCCAATTGGGCGACAAAGTCACCGTTGGCGCCTCCAAGGGCGAATTGACTGTCAAGGTCCGCGAAAACACCAAAGAAAAAGAACCAGCCCTCTAAGCTGAAACGTGCTGCCCTCAAAGCTCTAAAACGGGTCTTTGAGGGCTTTTTGAAGCCTTGTTTTCTGAAAGAACCCCGATGTTCGTTTGAGTGACAAAACCGTATCCTTAGCCCTTTACAAGCATTTTTGTTAGGATGATTGAACAAGAAGTCAAAGAAAGGGATGTGATGTTGGATGAACAACAAAACAAAAGAGACGCTAATTGGAGTTGGGACGGCAGTGGCAGTTAGTGCAGCTGCGTATCTTCTCTTCTCCGATAAAACCCAAAACAAAGGAAAAGCCATGATGAATCGCCATAAGGCAAAAACCTTTGTGAAAGACAAACTAAAAGGAAATAAAAAAGCGATGGCAGTGGTGGATCAGTTGAGCGATGACGAAATTACCCGTTTGTTGGCGACAGTGGAACGAGTCGGCGGATCGGATGGCAAACTCACAGAGCTGAAGGATAAGTTGAAAGATGCCACTGCAGACGCCAAAGAAACCTTGATGGATAAAACAGAAACTGTGAAAGACAAGTTTTCTCATTAATTTCAAAAAAGACTGAGAAGAATCTTCGGATTCCTCTCAGTCTTTTTTTGTTTAAACAATCAACATATAACAAATAATCAGGTCATTCATATCCCGCAAGGACAACCCTGTGGAATCATAAAACCGGTCGATGCGGTATTGAAGGGTGTTGCGGTGGATGAACATGCTTTTTGCGGCCATGCTGACATTGCCGCGGCTTTCCCATAAAAACATAATCAGCTCTTTCCATTCAGACTGCGAGGAAATATAATTTTTCAGTTGCTGCATGATGGAACTATTGTTTACCGCATCTTCCGTGTAGTAACGCAAAGCGACATCGGAAAACGTCAGAACGGACTGCCCGGACCGTTTTTGTTCGCGTGTGAAAATCCTCCGCTCTTCCTCGTAAAGGTTTCGGAATTGCTCTTGAGGGATCCAGTACTGACCGATGTAGCAGGTCGTTTTAGTAGAGAAGTCGTCATCCACGGTCTGAAGCATTCCTTCAATCTCTTCCGACTGCAGGTACCGGCTTTTTTCGTCTTGAATGACCAGACACAGTTCATCGGACAAAAAGAAAATATCCACAATCGGATCAAACAGGTTGGCAATGGATTCCAACCATAACTTTTTATCAAACTCCTCATCCTTTTTACGCAGCTCAATTTGGATGACGCGGACCATGTTTTGACCCTGGGGAATCTCTTCTTCACCGGTCAAAAATGCCTGCCACTGCGACCGGACAGGTGTGTTGGAGGAAAGAGCCCGGTGGTCCAATAAAAATGACAACAAATGCCTTTCTTTCTCTGATACGTCTTCTTTTTTCAAATGAATCCACTTATTATAGTAAGGAAAGACGAGGCTGTCATCGAACCCTTCTTTTTCATCAGATAAATAAGCATCAGGATAGATGGTTTTTAATTCTTCAAAAGTCACAACTTTAGCTCCTTTGGTATCGACTGGCGATTGCTTTTGCTACTTTCATAGTAACATTTTTCGGGAGACAGTGGAATTTTTGGTATAATGAGGAAAGATTTTCGTATGATGATTGCTTTTAATGATAAAGCCAAGACGAAGCCATTCACAAATAGGGGAAGAATAATATGTTATCAATAGAAGAGAAAGAACATTACATGAAAGAAGCCATTATTGAAGCGAAAAAAGCGGAAGCTCTCGCAGAGGTGCCAATTGGGGCGGTAGTGGTGCTGAACGGGGAAATCATCGGCCGGGGCCATAACCGGCGTGAAACGTCGCAGTATGCGGCGGCGCATGCCGAAATGATTGCCATTGCGCAGGCAAATGAACGGTTGGAAAATTGGCGGCTGGAAGACTGCCAGTTGTTCGTGACCTTGGAGCCATGTGCCATGTGCAGCGGAGCCATTGTATTGTCGCGCATTGAAGAAGTGTACTATGGAGCCGTGGATCCAAAAGGTGGAACGGCCGGCACATTGATGAATTTGTTGGAAGAGGAGCGGTTCAACCACCAGTGCTATGTAGAACAAGGCGTTTTACAAGAGGAATGCGGTCATATGCTCACCTCTTTCTTCAGAGAGCTGCGCAGAAAGAAGAAAGAGAGTAAGAAGAGAAAAAACAGTGATAGATAGAACTAACGATATGTTTGGAAAAAAATGTTAAAATATTTACCTGAATAATTCATACCTCTAATTTTTGAGGCGATTTTTAGTTTTCAGTTCTATAATTTTCGTAGTTTTTTCTATTTTACATGTTGTTCGTTTTAATTTTTTAGATTCCAAACGAAACTTTGAGCTTTTCCAGTCTATAAACTGGAATTTGGACACACTTCCCCCTGGGCACAATTCAGATTTTTAAAAATGATGACTGATTAGATTTATTGTCGAATCCGTTGGATTCGCCTGAATGTATGATAGAACTCGGCTTGGTAAACATGGGAACTAGAAAGTTTCAAGTACAGTTGTCTCGACGTACGGACGAGCTTCCCCGCTATTTTGAATAACCGAAGCCGGATCGTATTCACTTGGAGTCCTTTCCATTTTGAATCAAAGCAGATGGTCCGCAAGAAGTTCACCAGATTATACGCCAGTAAACTAATCATCATGCGTGCTTCGTTTTCAAGGAAGTGGGGACTGTCCGTTTTATCGAAAAAGAAGTTGTTTTTGGCTTCTTTTATATAGTTTTCCATGGTCCCTCTTTTATTGTACGTTTCAAACACTCTCTTCGCTGAGATATTTTCAGAGAAATTTGTGACAATGAAAGCGTGATTAAACAGTAGCTCGTCTACCTCTCGCGTTGAACGTATGCAGACGCGCCGAGGCTTCGTCCAAGAGTTTGCTTGATAGGAAACCGAATGATAATAGACTTCTTTCTCATCCCATGGATGATTATTATCATAATATACAAATTCTTCTGCTAAGCGGTATAAGTTTCGATTGGCTTTAAGCCGGATGACGTAATGATTTTTGAAGGTATCACATAAGTCATAAATAGCTGGTGTTGCGAATCCACTGTCTCCACGGACAAGAATATCGGTGGTTGGAATGGCTTGGTTATAATGTTCCAATAATGGTTCAAGAAATCCCTTCACTCCGTTGGAGGTGTATTGATTACCTGAACGAAGTTTTGCTTTTAAAAAATCACCGGTTAGCCCATCGAAGGCGACTAAAGGATGATAGCCATTCGTTCCATAATGAGCGTTGTAGGCGGTCTGTTCTTGACTGCCGAATGTATCTGAATGAGTGGAATCCAAATCAATAATCAAGTTCGTATCGTTTCGCACCAGACGAGCTTTGTCGATTAAAGATTGATTGAGTCCCTGTAATGTACTGATTGTGTCTAAGGTGACGCGATCAAAGAAACGTGAAATAGACGACTGAGAAGCCAATGGCTCGTCGGGTGAAAGGGTCTGTAAAACTGGATCATGGCGCAAAATGTTTGCAGAAGAATCCGTAGGATAACCCGCTATAATCTGAAGGATCAATTGCTTTAAAACCTTGGGGTTCGTGTGTGTCCAATATTTGCGGTTGTCCTTAAATTTCACGACTTTTTCAGAGAGTTGCGTAAATTGAAGAGCATCCATCAGTTCATCAACCAGCACTAAGCCAGAATCACTCGATAATTGACCACCGTCATGAGAAACAATTGAATTATTATTGAATTTCGCTACATTTTCTTGTAAAGTAACCATTGAGAGCCCCTTTCTTTTGGTTGGTTGTAGTGAATTAACCATATCAGAAAGGGGTTCTTTTTTCATCACCCAATGGGTGATGAAGGGACTGAATCCAAAGGTTGTAAAATCACTGTTTGCTGCTATTGATGGAAAAACTATGAATTATTCAGGATTTATATAATGTAAGTGGCCAGCAAGAAAAAAAGAGACGAAAAAAACGAACAGTCATTTTTTTCAAACCACTTCGAAAAATCCGAACAGCATTCATAAATAACTCGTGTTAGAATATGTTCAACATTAAAAAATAAACTATTGTTTATAAGAAACTCCAGTCACTTTCTTGTCGCTTATTTGGAGAAAGCAAAATACAGCTTAATTGAATCATTTTTTTCAAAACATAATTCATTTTGGGGACAATTGTTTTTAATATTGTCATACATATCCTTAGAAGATTGTACCTCAATCTGAATACGCACCGGCAACGAGCCGGCTGTTGTCTCATTTGATCGGCCGTTATTTTCCGCGTGAAGTGGTGACCGTTGTGGAAGGCGGAGCCGACACGGCAGAGCGGCTGCTTGAGCTGGACTGGGACTTTATTTTTTTCACCGGCAGCAAGCGGGTGGGGAAAATTGTCCACCAAAAAGCTGCCGAACGGACTGTCCCGGTCGTGTTGGAACTGGGAGGAAAGAATCCGTGTATCATCGACGAAACGGGCGTCACCAAAGAACACGTCCACCAGATTGTCTGGGGAAAATTTTTGAACGCCGGACAGAGCTGCATCGCACCGGACACCGTTTATGTACAGGAAGCGGTGTTTCCGCAGTTTTTGGAGATGGCCCGAGAGAGCATTCGACCCTTTTACGGAAACGATTCTGAAAAGAGCGCAGACTTCGGACGGATCGTTTCCCAGAACCACTTCGACCGTCTTGTCGGTTATTTAGAAGAAGGGCGTGTGTATAGCGGCGGCCGTCACAAGCGGGAAGAACATTTCTTGGAGCCGACGCTGCTGACGGAAGTGGACCCAAAAAGCCGGGTGCTTCAAGACGAAATTTTCGGACCGGACCTGCCGGTGGTTCCGTACGCGGATTTAGATGGCCTGCTGAATGAGTTGAACGCCAAGCCGTCGCCGTTGGTCACCTATTTTTTCAGCCGCGAAGAGACAGTGGCACAGAAAGCGGCACACCGTTTGAGAAGCGGCGCCTTCAGCTTCAATCAAGTCATCCGCCACGCAGCAGCATCCCATCTTCCGTTCGGAGGAGTGGGGGCGAGTGGGTTCGGCCGTTACCACGGAAAAGCCGGTTTTGATACGTTCACTTATCAAAAAGTTCAGTATATGCAAAAACCGTTCAACGGTTCGACGGTGCAGTACCCACCGTACAAAGCGAGTCAGTTGGGTTGGTTGAAAAAGCTACGCAAGTATCTTTTCTAGGAGGGATGGCATGGTAGGAGTACTCTTGGTGGTGTCGTTGATGGTGGTTGTGGCAGGTTTTTTAATGTAATGTACTGGAAACATCCGGCCGTTCAAGCGAAACCATTGAATGCACGGGCACGGATCTCTGTCATCATTCCTGCACGCAACGAAGAAAACAATCTCCCACGCTTATTGGAATCGCTGGAAAACCAGACGCATCAGCCGTTTGAAGTGATGGTGGCGGATGATGGTTCAACCGACCGCACCGCGGAAACGGCGGAACGTTTCGGGGCGAAAGTGGTGTCTGTCCAAAAAGAAACGGGGTGGAGAGGGAAGACAGCAGCCTGTTTTCAAGGAGCGCAGGCGGCGTCAGGCGAATGGCTGGTGTTTATGGACGCCGATACATGGCTGAAGGATGCGGATGCTTTAAGCAAAGCTGCTTCTTCGTTTCAGTATCAAGGCGCGAAAGGCTTGTTTTCGGTTCAGCCGTATCACGAAATCCAAGAAGACTACGAGAACTTTTCTGCGGTATTCAATATTTTAACAATGGCCGGCATGAACGTTATCTCCGCCTTCAACGTAGAAGCGGCAGGCGCGTTTGGACCATTTACGATGTGTGCTAGGGAGGAATACTTTCGGGTAGGCGGGCATGAAATGGCCCAACATTTTTTGATTGAAGGATTTGCTTTAGCGGAAGCCTTTCAAGAAGATCTCCTGCCGGTCCGGCTGTACAGCGGGAAAGACATGGTGCATTTCCGGATGTACCCGGAAGGACTGACGCAATTAAAAAACGGATGGATCAAACACTTTGCATCAGGTTCCAAAGGCACGTACCCGTCCGTTATGACTGCTGTCGTTTGTTGGATAGCAGGAGGTTTTCTCGTCCCGTTCTTTTGCATTCTGACGCTGACAACGGTGAATTGGGCCTGGATTTTGAACGGAGTGCTCTGTTACCTGCTTTATGCCATGCAATTTTACTTATTTACCTGCCGAACCGGAAGCTTTTCCATCCAGGCTGCACTCGGTTACCCGGCGTTGTTTGGACTTTTTGTCATGGTGTTTGCGCGTTCCTGGCTGGCGACGAATGTGCTTCGTACCGTTCAGTGGAAGGGCCAGAAAATTGATTTATAAGGAGGAGGTTCCTGCATGCAGATCATTCATCTATCGCCTTTTTGGACAGTCATCGTTGATGTGTGTGCCTGGGCCTTTTTTCACCTCGTCATTTCTTTTGGGATGCTGAAAGTACCGAATCGTTATTTTGCTCAAAAAAGGACTGGTTTCAGCCAAAAGAATGGGAGGATGATGGAAAAGTCTGGCAAAAATGGTTGTCCATCCAGGATTGGAAACGTCATTTGCCGGACGGGACGTTGTTTTTGAAGTCGGGGTATGACAAATCCCGTTTAAACGGCAGCGACTTGGACACGTTGGAACAATTCATCATGGAAACCAAGCGTGCGGAAGTGACGCATTGGTTGTCGATGCTGCCGGCCGGGCTGTTTTTCTTGTGGAACCCGCCTTGGGCCGGATGGGTGATGGTGGCTTACGCTGTGTTGTTCAATCTGCCTTTCATCTTGTCCCAACGGTACAACCGCCCGCGTCTGGAGCGGATATGTCAACGAAAAAAAGCGCGTCTACAATTGAAGAAAGAGAGGAGGCCTGTGTGAGAGCAGGCTTTTTTGTTGTTCTCGTCAAACATATTTTGTCCTGGAGACGTTTTGAGGTACGATGAAGGAAACAAACATGAAAGGATGAGCCACATGGCTAAAACGTTGTATTCCTACCAAATCAAAACCGATGAAAAGCAGTCATTTACGAATCTCGATCAATATCTGAAAAAGGCGCTTCAAGAGAGCGGTGTGCAGGACGGAATCATGGTGGTCTACTGCCCGCACACCACTGCAGCAATCACCATCAATGAAAACGCCGATCCAGATGTGAAAACCGATTTGAAACTGGGATTGAACGAGACTTTTCCGAATAAAGAAGCCTACATCCATATGGAAGGAAACTCAGACGGACACATGAAATCCTCCGTCGTGGGAGCAAGTGAAACACTCATCATCGCAGACGGCCAGCTCATTTTAGGCATGTGGCAGAGCGTTTATTTCTGCGAGTTTGACGGCCCACGGACACGGACATTTCATGTGAAAATCATGGAAGGCTGAGAAAATATCAAACAATTTGTATTTTTACAATAATTTTACCCGACTCTGGTTTCTCCTGTGCTATCATAAAAGAGGACGCTCGTTATAAAGGGCGAAAGGATTGGAGGAGGCCGTATGTTAGAAGCCAAATCACTTGTGAAACGGTTTGGAGATCTTGTCGCAGTGGACGGGATTGATTTTACTATAGAAAAAGGTTCAATCTTGGGATTGATTGGGCAAAACGGAGCTGGAAAGACCACGACTTTCCGTTTGATTCTGAATTTGTTGGGGCCAGATGAAGGAGAAGTGTTGTGGAATGGACACCGGTTGCGTAAGAAGGATTATGATACGGTGGGATATCTTCCGGAAGAACGGGGATTGTATCCAAAAGTCACCATTGAAGACCAAATCCTTTATTTTGCACAATTGCGGGGAAAATCAAAAAAAGAAATCAAACCGCAAATTGATGCCTGGATGGAAAAGTTCCAGGTAAAAGGAAAGAAGTCCGACAAAGTCAAAACGCTTTCCAAAGGGAACCAACAAAAAGTGCAGTTGATTTGCACATTGATCCATGAACCGGAACTCATCATTCTGGACGAACCGTTCAGCGGGCTGGACCCGGTCAATGCGGAATTGCTTGAAGAAGGCATCAAAGAAGCGAAAAAACGCGGCGCCAGCATCATCTTTTCGAGCCACAACATGAATAACGTCGAAGAAATTTGTGACAACCTGGTGATGTTGCGAAACGGGCGCATGGTCTTGAACGGCACTGTCCGAGACATTCGTGAACAGTTCGGGCGGACGCGTCTGTTTCTAGAAACACCAATTGCGGAAGAAGAACTGGGGCAGATGCCGGGAGTCTTGTCTGTTTCCGGAACAAGCGAAGGACTGAAAGTGTTGACCTTGGATGCTCCGGAAAGAGGAAAAGACATCTTTGACCGTGTCACAGAAAATGGGTACATCACCACGTTCAGTCAGCAACCGCCGACTTTGGAAGAAATTTTCAAACTGAAAGCGGGTGAGCCGAATGAATAAGTACTGGATTATCCTTAAAGAAGTATACAAGAAAAACGTCAAATCCATAGGGTTTGTGACCATGGTTCTTTCACCGATTATCTTGTTGGGAATTGTGGCGTTGATCATTTATTTCGTGGGTCGTTCTGAGACAAACCAGGAACCGACGTCCATCGCTGTGCTTACCGAAGACAGCGCCGTGCAGGAAATCATGGCGAGTCCGGATATTCCTCTTGAAGTGAATGCCGATATTGCATCGGTGGAAGAAGCGGAAGAGGCGATGACAGAAGAAAAGTTGGACGGGTACTTGGTATTGGAAACAGCTGATGACCAGATTCAAGGAGAATACATCCACACAGAAGGCAACGCGACAGAGACGGTGGCCATCTTGAATCAAGTCTTGTCTACTTACCAAGTTCAAATCAAAGGAGCGGCTGTCGGCTTGACTCCGGAAGAAGTGATGGACTTGGTCGCGCCGGTGGAAGTCCAAACCACTACGGTACGGATTGACGAAGGTGAAATCAGTCAAGAAGATTCGTTGGCTGAAACAATCCAAAACTGGAGCGCTTATGCGGTGTCTATCGGCATCTTTATCTTTATCATGACGTATGCCGGTATCATTGCGGAAGAAGTGGCCTCTGAAAAAGGAACGCGTATCATGGAAGTCATCTTGTCTAGTGTCTCTTCAACGGCGCATTTCTTTGGGAAACTGTCCGGGGTGCTGCTGATCTGTTTGACGCAGATTGCGATTTATGTGGTATTGGCATTGGTTGCCTATCCGTTTATCCGAGACATCGAATGGGTGCAGCAACTGCTTGAAGGCGTCGACTTGGCGGCTATTTTCCAGTCGCTGCTGGGGTATACATTGATTTTCTTCCTGCTGGGCGTCATCATGTACGTTGTATTGGCGGCGTTCTTCGGATCGTTGGTTACCAAGATTGAAGACGTCAATAAGTCGGTTACCCCGATTGTCTTTTTGGCAATGATCGGTTTTTACGGAGGATTGTTCGCTTTTGCTTCACCGGATCAACCGGTAGTGGAAGTTTTATCCTACGTTCCGTTTTTCACACCGTTCATCATGCCGTTCCGGATTGCGGCCAACACAGTCACCACTACAGGAGTCTGGTTGTCCATTCTGGGATCTACGGTTTTTGCGGTACTGCTGACGTATCTGTCGCTGATGATGTACCGGTCCAACGTGTTGATTTATTCCGACACGAACATGTTCCAAACCATCAAACGCTCATGGAAAGTCATGCAAAGCGACCGCAAAGCACGAACAACATAAAAATAAAAGGGCTGGTTTCTCTCAAAGTGATATGCTCCCCCTAAAGTAGACACTTTAAAAAGTAAAACTACTTTAGGGGGATTTTTTTGTGCGTTCAAACAGTAAACATACGGCTCAAGAACTTGAGCGATATATTCTGTTATATCTTGAAGAAGGAAAAAGTTTTAGAGAGTTAAGTGAAGATTATGGTTTATTATTAAGTGATTCGACCTTCGGTCAGAAAATCCTTAGATACCAAGAATATGGTCTTTCAGGAATTCAAACCAAATCTAAAAATAATCATTACACCAAAGAACTTAAGAAGGTAGTTCTTCGAGAACATCTCGAAGAAGGAACACCAAT
>NZ_AUCD01000066.1 GCF_000429585.1 Atopococcus tabaci DSM 17538 | reverse complement strand
ATAATGTAATAAAATAAGAGAACTTACAAATTCTTTGACAGAAAATGTAAGTTCTCTTTTATTTTAGAATCCAGGACCTTTTGTCCCAGCCTCATTTTTTGTACAATAACAGACAAAAGACAGTGACAAGTTTGTGAAATAAATACTTTTGTTTAAAGTGAACTGCTTTCAGTCATTGGCAATCAAATGTTTTTATCATAAGATACGAAAGGATTAAACGAAACATGGTTTTACAAAGTGAAACAGCAAGTATTTTTGGTAAGGATTACGATGAAAACGATTTTTGTTCTTATTCAAAAGTAATGAGAGCGGGTACAAGTTGATGACCGCATCCCAAGACTAAAGTTGGTCCCAGTAAAAGTTTGAAAAATATCTGTTTTTTGAAATCGTTCGCGTTGCATTTGTGAATACGTGAACTTTGTAAAACTAACTAATTAATTTCAGGAGGAATTGTTGTGGAGTATACGGAAACACAAGTACAGAAAGCCGCTACGCCCAAAATATCTTTGAAAGAAAAATTGCCTATGGTTTAGGGGACGCCGGAAACGGATTGATGTTCCAACTGGCGCAAGTTTACTTATTGACATTCTATACTGATGTATTAGGAATTTCTGCTTATTGGGGCGAAGTAATTTTCTTAGTCACCAAATTTGTGGATGCAATCACGGACACACTGGTGGGAACATGGGTCGATTCTCGTAAAATCGGACCTAGAGGGAAATTTAAGCCATTTATCTTGTTCGGTTCGCCTTTCCTCGCCATCGCTACTATCGCAGCCTTTTTGGCACCTGATTTGAATGAAGCGGCAAAAGTGGTTTACGCCTTCTTGACTTATAACCTCATGAGTTTGGCGTACACGGTTGTCAATGTACCGTATGGATCATTGTCCAGTTCCATGACGACAGATTCCGTTCAACGTACCTCTCTTTCTGTATTCCGTAACTTAGGTACTCAAGTGGGGATTTTGGCTACAGGAACAGTGGTCGTTCCGATTGTGAACGCGTTCGGAAGCCCGGCAATCGGTTGGCCGGCAACCGTGGCAATTTTTGCTGTTTTGGGAATTCTGTGCCACATCATTACCTACAAAGAAACAGAAGAATGTTTCATCTCTAAAAAAGAACGCGTGAAAGGCGACGGCAAAAAAGCGTTGAGTTACTTGTTCAAAAGGGGTCTTTTCTGGGTGTTGTCCGCATACACTATTTTGAGTATCGGCGGAATGTTCTTAAAAATCGGATTTCAACTGTATTACTTCGAATACGCCCTTGGACAGGATACGCTTGTGAGCTTTGTCAGCATATTGAATATGGTCGCTTTGCTGCCGGCATTGTTCCTTTCTTCCAATTTGGTTGCTATGTTTGGGAAGAAAAACTTGGCCGTTTTAGGTACAGGTGGGTTTGCGATTTTTGAATTCGTGAACTACTTCTTCACCGGAGACCAAATGACCACCTTCTTAATCGTCAACTTGTTCTCTTATTTCTTCTTGAGTTTGGCAAATACAGTGGCCTTTGCATTTGTTGCAGACGTCATTGAATACACTCAATGGAAATTTGGATTGCGTTCAGAAGGAATCCCTATTCTGCATACAGTTTCGTACGTAAAATTGCGCAGGGATTCGCTGGATTTCTTCCTGGGGCTGCATTGACTGCCATTGGGTATGTCGCTAATCAACAACAAACTGCTGAAACACTTTCCGGAATGGCAACTGTGTATTTCTTGGTTCCGGCTGTGATGTCCATCGCTGCTGTTTTGATCTTTGGTCCGTTCTACAAACTGACCGACAAACGTCACGCGGAAATCACTCAAGAGTTGCAAGAACGCGGAGAACTTTAAGTCGAAAAAAGACACAAGCATACCTCTTAAGAGGACTTGTGTCTTTTTTTCTATACAGGATGAAAGTGAAAGTTACTGACAGTGCTTTCAAATTTTGTTAAACTAGAAGAGACACTTAATTAAAATTGAACGGAAAAGTGATTATATAAGTATTATGGGTATTAAAAGGAGAAGAGCATGGGAACGACAAACGTATTAGTCACTTCCATTGGCGGACCGGTGGCGCAAGGTATCTTAAAAGGGTTAAAAGAGATGGATGATGTCCGAATCATCGGAGCAGACCGGCGTTTGCTTACAGCAGGGAATTTGTTTTGCGATAAAGTCTATCAAATTCCTCGCTTCTCCGATTTCTCTGGATATATGAATAGAATAAAAGAAGTGATCAAGGAAGAATCTATCCATGTAGTGTTTCCCGGACATCCGATGGAAACAGAACTTTATCATGAGTATCGAAAACAATTGGATATACCAGTCGCTTTGCCGGAAAGCCCTGTTTACAATGATTTGTTGGATAAAGAGGCCGTATACTTGCATATGGAACAATATGGATTGCACCAATACATCCCTCATTACATCGGATTCACCACCAACGAAGAATTCCTTCATTTGAAAGAACAACACTTTCCTGAAGAAACCCATTTGATTGTCAAAGACGTCAAAGGATATGGCGCGCTAGGTTTCGCGATTGTGACGGACCGGGAGAACTTTTTGAAAGCAGTGAAATCAGGAAACCGAAAAGTGACCAGTGTGGAAGACTATCTTGCCGTTACAGAGGACACCCGGAGAATCCTGATGGAAAAGTTGGAGCAGCCAGAGTACAGTGTAGACGTATTTGTGCATGACGGCGAAGTGGTGGTGGCTGTTCCCCGCAAGCGCACCGGCGTTTCCAACGGATTGGTGTTGGACGGAACTATTGAAAAAGAAGAAGCGCTTTTGGAAGCAACCGAACAGATTGCAGGAAAACTTGTAAACATCGGGTTTTTCAATATGCAGTTTATGCATGGAAAAGACGGATACAAATTGACCGATGTCAACCCGCGTTTTTGTGGGAGTCAGGTGATGAGTTTGGGAGCCGGAGTGAATTTTCCTAAGTTGTTCATCCAATATGCGGTATTGGGAGAAACCCCCGTGTCGGAACCTATCTGGGGAACGCGGATGATGCGTTACCGGGAGACGTATTTTGTCCGCCCAGAAGACAACATTACCGAAAACAATTTCGAAGACACAAAAAAAACTGTATCATTAAAGAGGCAGTCGTCAGGTTTGTTATTTCAGCCGACGACTGCTTCTTTTTATTCCGTGAGACACCTGACGGTCAAGAAATCGGGCAGTGCCGTATCCAATCAGGAAAATAGCGAAAGTAAAGATCAAAACGACAGGGACATAGAGACTGTCGGGCCAGTGTCCAAAAAAAGGGCGGTGTTTCAAGTAAAAGTAATTTCCGTCAATCAGTGGATTCAAAAAATAGACGAAAACGAAATAGAGTAAAAACCAGCCGTACGATTTGATGAGTCCGATGAAAGAAGGGCGCCAATCATATGCCAATGCTGCAAAGATTGGCAAGAGGATGGTCAAGGCGTGGTTGATGAAAAAAGACATCCCAAGAGCATGATACGCAGGGTATACGCGGCTTGGGTAGAAAAAAGAACCGTACGCGTACAGTCCAAAATAAAAGAGCAGGTCCATCGTGGAGTGCTTTTTTGTCAGTAAAAACACAATGCCCAGCAAACTGGAAATACGCGAGATATGGAGGGGAAGAGCGTCCGATATGTCAAATCCCGTTTCGAATATATACCAGGAATACAATAAAATTTGTTGTGCCACTGCAATCAGCAACAGCCACTTCCGCACGGTTTCTGATTTTCGACGGACGAATTTACGGCGGCGGATCATCAAAAGAAGCAAAAGAAGCATAGCGGTGATATAGAGAAAGTAGTGGAACCCAAACAGTGGGATATAAGGAACTTCCTGGTCCCAAAGCAAATTCATGCACATGTCCTCCCTAGATGAAAGTCTAACTTCAGTATACCAAAGTCATGTAAAAAGGAAGTAAAACTGTTCAGCGTCTGGTTGGTCATTTTCTCGGCTTTATTCTAAAATGGAAGCGAGGAGGCGGATAAAGATGGAAACAATCGATATACGCGAACAAGCAGAACGAATTGAGGTCGTCAAAGGCGACATCACCGAAATGAATGTAGACGCCATTGTCAATGCAGCCAATAAAAGTTTATTGGGAGGTGGCGGTGTAGACGGCGCCATCCATCGGGTGGCAGGACCTGAATTGTTGGAAGAAACGAAAACCCTCGGCGGAGCGGAAACAGGAGAAGCCAAACTTACTAAAGGCTATAACCTTCCTGCTGCTTACGTCATCCATACAGTCGGGCCTGTTTACCAGGATGGGCAGCACAACGAAGAAGAGTTATTGCGGCAGTGCTACGACCACTCACTTGAAACGGCATTAGCCAACAACATCAAAACCATTGCCTTCCCTTCCATCAGTACGGGGGCATACCGGTACCCAGTGGAAGAAGCGGCAAAAATCGCGTTTGATTCGGTGTTGGATGCCTTGCTGCAACATGATGCATCGGAATTAGAAAAAGTCTATTTTGTGGCTTTCGATGACGAAACTTACCACTACTATCAAAAACTGTATGACTTGTATTTTGCTTAAAGTAAAGCCCCGGCCGAACTCCGTAACCGGGGCTTTACTTTTCCTGATGAGAGGAGAGGGTGTGAGAAAGAAAGATGGATCGTAAAAAAATTAAAAGGGCTGTCGGCTTTTTTCTTATGATTGGTTTGTTGGTGTTCAATGTGTGGTTATGGAATGACAACACACAATTAGGGACGTTTCTCTTTGTGGGATGGGTGTTAGGATACATCCTCACGCGGTCACGCATCGGTTTCGCTACTATTTATGTAGAGTTCTTTAACACTGGAGACGGGACGCGCTTTTATTATTTGCTGCTTATGTTTGTTTTTGGGGCATTGGGAACTACAGTGATTCACTCTATTGCTGCTGCAGATGGCGCAGTTTTGCAATTCCAAGCATCGGGTTCGCAAACTGCTATTCCAGGAACAAGTGCTGTTTCGCCGGTAGATTTGAGCTTAATCATCGGTTCGTTGTTGTTTGGTTCTGGCATGGTCATCAACAAGGGCGGCGGCTCAGAGACACTGCGAAAAACAGGACAGGGGAATGGCCGTTACATGTTGACGTTTCTTTTTCTTTTGATTGGCACCCTTCCTGGGCAGGTGGCTAAGACAGCCTTTGACCAATCTTCCCTCAGTCAGTACAGCATACGAATGTATCTGCCGGACCAAGCAGGCTACACCGGAGCCCTGCTTCTTACCGCCGCATTGGCCGGCGCAGTGTTCCTTTTGACGAGAAGTTATGAAAAGAAACGAAAGCAAGAAGATACCTATGAGACGAAGGGAAAACAAGAAAAAGAAAAACATCCGATAAAAACTTTTTCTGAAGCCCGGCAAGGCGGGATGTATCATACCTTGTTTCAAGCGAATTGGCCGGCACTGCTGGGGGTTGTCAGTGTATCGGCGGTATTGTTTGTTTCTTTGATTTTTACAGGAGAAACGTTGAAAGTCACCAAGCCGTTGCTTAAGGCTGCTGTCGCTTTATTCAGCCAGTTCGGTGTTTCGTTTGACCATCCAGCATTCAGCCAGACGCTCAAGACGTTACAAAACGGCATTTGGAACGATACAGAAAGCGTGCGGAATGCTGGAGTTCTCGGCGGAGCACTGCTGTACAGCCTCACATCAAATTCTTTTGATTTGTCATGGAATATGAAGTGGCGCGAGGCGCCTTGGTATATGATCAGCGGTTTGTTGATGGGGTTTGGAGCGATGTTGGCCGGTGGTGGAAACATCGGGGCCTTGTACTCTGGAATCGTCAATCTTTCCTTGTCCGGCTGGGCAGTGTTGTTCTTTGGCGCGATGGGATCCATCGCCACAATGACAGCTTTTAACGGAAGAGTGAGCACAATCCATAAGGCAAATGAATAAAGGAAGGAAATGGGAGCAGTCGTATGGTATTGATGGGAATGGAAGTGGAATTTTTAATCATGGACTCGTATTCATTGAAAGACAAACGGAGTGTGGTCAAAAGCATCATTGACCGGATGCACAACCGCTACAACGTCAGTGCGGCGGAAGTGGACGAAAACGAGGTGTTGAATAAAGGGGTCATAGGAATCGGCATTGTTACCAATAACCGCCGGCACGCACAAAAAGTGCTGCAGCAGGTTCTAAAAGAAATCGAAGATCTTTATCCGGTTGAAATCATCCACACTGAATGGATGGAATACTGAAAGCGAGGCTGGGATGTTGTCCCGGCCTCGCTGATTTGTTTATTTCAAAGAACTGATTTTAAAACTCTGCGCCATCGGGAACGGAGACCGTTCACGGATTTCTCTGTAGTGGTGGACATAAGGGTGTTCACACTCAGGATGATCCGGTTTGTGCACGCCGTTGAAGTGGACGACAGCCGGGCGGTTTCGAGCTTCTTCGTGCCGCTTTTCGCCTTCTGGATCAGGGTGGATGTTTTCTTTGGTCAACAATCCGGTTTGTGCATTATAACGCGGATGCAGAGGCAGCCAACGGTCATGTAACACGGCATTCAAGGCATCTTGGTCGTAAAAATGCAGTTTTTCCGCATTTTTTGCAATGAATGCAAACACTTTTTCCCCAATCGCTTCTTCCCGCCAACGATTCAAGTCAAATAACAACATGCCGGAATTGAAGTATTTTCCATTTCTGGTTTGAACACCCATTTGCTGGAAACGGGGATGAAATCCGACGTCTTCGACCGCTCCGACGATGTTTCCTTCCAGAGGCGTGTTCCATAATTCCCGTAAATCTTCGCGGACAATCATGTCACTGTCCAAATACAAAGCGCGGTCATAGTCCAACTCTTCCAACAAATCAGGAATGCTGATGCGGTGATAAACGGCATCAGGGAAACGCTCATTGGATACAAACGAGTGATAGTAGTCAGCGTCCACCTGCAGATAACTGAGGGTTGCCTGTTCATCTGCCACCATGTGATTCAAGGTATCTTTGTGAGGCAATGAAATCCCGTCATCCAAAATAAAAAAATCAATTCGAGTGTCCGGATGCTTGGTTTGAAGTACAGAAGAAATCAACACCGCCGCATGCGGCAAAAACGCTCCATTTGCAGTAGTAATCACAGCCAATCGATTCTCTTGATGCATCTGACCACTCCTTCCTTGATTGATACAAAACGAACAATTGAACATACTGATACCCTTGATTATAGCCCACTCTAGTTAAAAAATGCGACAAAAACGGTTTATGCGCCAGATGTTTATCGGTTCTCTTTCTCATTCGCTTCATGGTATTTTATAGGTAAGAAATAAAGCGAAAGGAGGAAAAGTCATGAGATTTTTGGACCGTGAAGATGCGGGCAAACAGCTGGCCGAAAAATTGCTTGAATACAAAGACACGAAGCCGGTTGTTTTGGCCTTGCCGCGGGGAGGCGTCCCGATTGGTGTGGAAGTCGCAAAGGCGTTGGATGCCCCTTTGGATTTGTTGATCATCCGAAAAATCGGCCATCCTATGCACCCGGAATACGCCATCGGAGCAGTGGGAGAAGAAGGGGAGCCGCTCCTTCACCCAATCGAGACCCAGTATGTGGACCAAGTCTGGTTGCAGAATGAAATCAAACGCCAACGCCAAGAAATCAAACGGCGGAAAGAATCGTACCTTCCGTCTATCAATCACGTACCATGGAAAGATCGAACGGTTATTTTGGTGGATGACGGAGCTGCGACAGGCTTTACCATGCTTGCCGCCTTAAAGCAGTTAAAAAGCATGAACGTGAAAAAGATCATCGGCGCACTTCCGGTTGTCTCACCCGATACATTGAGGCAATTGGAGCGGCTGGCAGATGACATGGTAGCAGTGGAAGTGCCGCGCGTGTTTTTAGGGGGCGTGGGGGCATATTACCATGACTTCCGTCAAGTTCCAGATGAAGAAGTGATCGCTATGTTGAAACGAATCTACGACCAAGATTGAAAACACAAAGGGAGAGACGGCAATGTTCAAAGACAAAACGGCTGTTGTCACAGGCGGTGCACACGGAATTGGAAAAGCAGTGGTGAAAGGGTTTCTGGCTCACAGTGCGAAAGTGGCTTTTATCGACCAAGACAAAGAAGCCGGCGCCAGTTTGAAAAAAGAATTGGAAAAAGCCGGCGAAGAAGTGCTCTTTTTCCACGGTGACCTTGCAGATCCAAAGACATTGCGCGAGTTTGTCCAGGAAGTCCATGACACGTATGGAGATGTGACGTATTTGATTAACAATGCGATGGAGACAAAGGGAGGCATTCTTTCAAATTGTTCCTATGAGGACTTTGTCGCGGCGTTGAAGGTCGGAGTGGCTGCCCCTTATGAGTTGACACGCCTGCTGCTGTCACATTTTACAGAAGGAGCGTCGGTAGTGAATATCTCTTCTTCACGTGCATTCCAGTCTCAAGCAGATACAGAAAGTTACACTGCTGCAAAAGGAGGCATCTCTGCCTTGACGCACAGCTTGGCTGTCAGTCTTTCTGGAAAAGTGAGAGTGAATGCCATTTCTCCCGGTTGGATTGAGACGACGGAAAGCCCGGTGTTTTCCCAATCGGACCTGCAGCAGCACCCTTCCGGTCACGTTGGTACCCCGGAAGACGTGGTGCGGCTGGTGTTGTTTTTATGCGATGAAAACAACCGGTTCATCAATGGCGAAAACATCCTCATCGACGGCGGCATGAGCAAGCGGATGATCTACCACGATGATGAAGGATGGACGTATACCTCTCCTCAAAAGTAAGGTTTTGAAGAAAATGCTGTTTACGGTATGATAAAGAGGTAGATTAAAAAGTGAGGGGGATAGAATGGATACCGAATTAGGAATGCCGATTATCAACAAAGAACCAAAGAGCGGATTGACGGACAGCCTGTCCAGCTATACAAAAAGTATCTTATTCAAAGTTGGCGATACACTTGATGCGAGCTTGAAAAAAAGCCATAAAAAAGAACAGCTCGCAGAAGAGTTGGAGCGAACAATATTGTCTCGTCTGGAAAAAGCGGATATCATCGTTCCGGAAGCGGATTGGGTGCTTTTGAATGAACTGCTGGACGAACCGCTAAAAGTGATTAAACAGGAAGAACTCTCTACGTACAGCACCTTGGCTGAGCATGGATTGGTGTTTGTTTTTCGCAGAGGACTGGAGATGCAAGTTTCCGTTCCCAGAGAAATTCAAGATGTAATGAAACGACTAGCAGACGAAAACACCATGAAAGAGCAGCCGGTTACTGAAACTCAAATTCAAGAGAAGGCGCCGTTGGATGAAAATGAAGCTGCTTTGTTGAAAATGTACGAATCAACCAAGGCTATCTACGGCGCAGCCAACTTGACCCACCTGACCCAAGTTTGGAACGACCACCACGAAGTCCACTATTCACTAGACGATGTGCGGGCAATTATTGAAACAAATTCGAAATAAAAAGGTGAAACCGGCCTGAACAGGCTGGTTTTTTTGTTCAATAAATAGACACATTTAAGTCGTATTATTTTACGGAACGGTCTTTTCTCCGTATACTAAGTGTGTATTTATAAACTATTTATTAAGAAGGAGAGGATTTATTATGGATCAGGTCACCAATTCGTTGGGCTCTGCTTGGAATTCATTTGTTCATTTCTTGCCCAACTTGATCGGTGGGATTGCTCTTATATTGGTTGCTTGGGTGATTGCCACCCTAGTCAAAAAGGCCGTTGCAAAAGGGCTGAAAGCAATTGACTTTGACAATCGTTTGCAAAAATGGGGGGCTGCCAATACGGAAGAACAGGCGAATCAGTCAATCGATTCGATGGCGAAAGTGTTCTATTATCTTGTTTGGGTCTTATTCCTGCCGAGCATTTTCGATGTATTCGGATTGAGATCAGTCGCCGCTCCAATCAGCAACATGATCAACACCGCGTTGGCATACCTGCCAAACATTATTGCGGCTGCATTCCTTATCGTGATCGCAGTGGTTGTCGGACGCTTCGTGAAGAACTTGGTGTACAACTTAGCCTTGTCGATGAACGTGGACAGAATGGTGGATAAGTTCACCGGCGGCTCGGACAATGTGGACGCATCTGAAGTCACGCCGTCCAGAAAACAAAAAGACACCATTGCAAAAGTACTGGCCAATATCGTTTATATTTTGATTTTGATTCCGATTCTGACCGTTGCATTGGAAGCATTGAATATTCGTTCCATCTCTACGCCGATCATCAACGTCATGAACAGTATCTTGGCTGCCATTCCAAACATTCTGGTTGCCGTTATCCTGTTGGGGGTTGGAATTGTCATCGCCAAATTCGTCGGTGACCTAGTGGCAGATTTACTGCAGGGAACCGGCATCAACAAGCTATCGACATCTCTTAGCCCAT
The DNA here is from genome assembly GCF_000429585.1 of Atopococcus tabaci DSM 17538. GTDB lineage: Bacteria > Bacillota > Bacilli > Lactobacillales > Carnobacteriaceae_A > Atopococcus > Atopococcus tabaci. Next base: position 3,384 of record NZ_AUCD01000066.1, on the reverse strand, counting down.
CCGGACGCGCGAAAATTGATTTGGCGCAAGTCATCGGTCAAGTCGTCGCAGTTCTGATTGGTTTGTTCTTCTTCGTAGAAGCATTGAACGCATTGAACTTGGCAGTGTTGAATACAATCGGCGCGGCAATCATCAGCTACATCCCGAACTTGCTGTTTGCTCTGATTATCCTTGGTTTGGGAATTGTCGGCGGTCAGCTGCTTGGGAACTTCATTACCCGTTCAGCCGGCAGCAAATGGTTGGGCGCATTGGTACAGTACCTGCTGATTGCATTCGCCGTCTTTATGGCATTGGATCAATTGAACTTTGCTACCAGCATTGTCAATGCCGCGTTCATCTTCCTTATTGGAGGAGCAGCCGTTGCCTTTGCCATTGCGTTTGGTGTCGGTGGACGAGACTTCGCCCGCAACCAATTACGCAAATTGGAAAGCAAAATGGATCGTGAAGCAGCTAAGAACGAAACACCTGACAATGATATGATTGAACAAGCAAAAGACGAGTTCAAATCGTAAAAAATTGACAACGAAAAAGACCGCTCCTTTGAGTGGTCTTTTTTCCTGTCTGAAATAAATTCCCTTGTATGTTAAAATTAAAACTATGACTGACCTTTTTTCATCAAACCTCTTTCAAGCGAAAGGGGAGTTTAAAAAGGGTCAGTAATGAAGAAACGCATTTAGAAGTAAGGGGTGAAATGAAAGTATATGTCTGACATGCCTTTAGAAATGGACATGCATATGTTGTGCCTTATTTTGAACGATGATGAAGGGTCCAAAGTGTTAAAAATTGCCCGTGAACATGAAATAATGGGCGGAACCGTCTTTTACGGGGAAGGAACGGTACGTAAAAAGATGATGAGGTTTCTAGGATTGGACAATGTACGCCGAGAAATAGTGCTGTTGGTCGGTTCTAAAAACGCAATCGATGACGCGTTCCAGGCGTTGGCTTTCCGACTGCATTTGGACCGCCCGAATCATGGAATCGGGTTTACCGTCCCACTGTCCCGCGTATTGGGGGTTCATGCGCAACCGATAGAAGGCGAAAGAAGAATCAGCAAAAAGCGAAAGGAGGCAGCAGATTTGTCTCAAGCGATCATTACCATTGTCGAGCGCGGCCAAGCCGAAGATGTCATGGAAGCTGCTCAAAAAGCAGGGGCTCAGGGTGGAACAATCATCCACGCGCGCGGTACCGGAGCCAAACAGGCGCGGTTGGTATTTAACATGGAAATCGAACCTGAAAAAGATATTGTATTGATTATAGCAGAAAAAACTACTGCCGATGATATTGTGGAAGCCATCTCCAAAGAATTGGATATCGAAAAACCGAATCGCGGAGTGTTGTTCACAATGGATCTGGCAGAGACGAGAGGGATCGTTTAACATGAAAATATTTGTAATAAATAGGGGGAATGGGGGTTATCCGTGTGAATAGGATGACCGAGAAATTTTTTGAAGTAATACAATCAGTACTGCCGATTGTATTGTTCGTGTTGCTGCTTCACTTCACTATCGCTCCATTGGAAATGGATGCACTGGGGCGCTTCTTGATGGGGACGGCATTTGTCGTCATTGGACTAACCATCTTCTTGGTGGGGGTCGACATATCGCTGTCTCCAATCGGCGAATATTTGGGGAAAGGGATCACGCTCAGCAACAAACTGTGGATTGTCGTTGCGGCTGGATTAGTGATCGGCTTTTTCGTCCCAATCGCAGAACCATCGTTGTTGGTGTTGGCTAACCAAATCAGCACTGTCACCGGCGGAGCAATTGGCAGTATGACCATTTTAATTGTCGTGGCGATTGGTGTAGCTCTCATGGTTGCACTGGGCATTTTAAGGATTGTCATGAACTTTTCGATGAAAAATCTATTTCTTGGGACGTATTTATTAATCCTGATTCTGGGGTTCCTGGCCCCCGGTGAGTTTTTGGCGATTGCCTTTGACGCATCTGGAGCCACGACAGGAGCAGTGACGGTGCCGTTCTTGCTGGCAATTGCCACAGGAATTGCCCAAATGAAGAAAGACTCCCGTTCATCGGAAGAAGACAGTTTCGGACTGGTGGGAATCGGGGCAAGTGGCGCCATTATCTCTGTTTTGATTTTAAGTATCTTGTCTGGACAAGATGAAATCCAAGGCTCACTGGATCCGGGAGCAGAAATCACCGCCAATATCTTCCAAGTTTTCGGTGCTGAAATGTTGCGGCAGGCACAAGAGGTGTTTCTGGCAATTTCGCCAATCGTAATGATTTTCTTGGTTTACCAAATCTTCTCATTGAAGTTGAAACGTCAGCGGCTTCGTCGAATTGTATTCGGGCTAATTTATGTTTATATCGGCCTTATTTTCTTCTTGTCTGGGATCAATGCAGGCTTCTTGGAAACCGGTACACTCATGGGCTACAATTTAGCCGCTTCAGGAAACGAAGTGTACTTGCTGCTGGCATCCTTCGTGCTGGGGATGGTCACCATATTGGCGGAACCGTCCGTCAGTGTCCAAACCCGTCAGATCGAAGACATCACCGGCGGATCCATCAAAGGCGGACCCATTACCGCTGCATTGTCCATCGGTGTCGGGTTGGCCATCTTCTTGTCGATGCTGCGCATTTTAGTGTCTGATTTGGAATTGTGGCACATCCTGCTGCCGGGCTATATCCTCGCTTTGGGACTCAGCCGCGTGGTTCCGACTCACTTCGTCGGAATGGCGTTCGATGCAGGCAGCGTAGCGACCGGACCGATGGTGACCACATTCGTCCTGGTGTTCATCCAAGGTGCCGCGCAGGCTACAGAAGGTGCAAATGTATTGATTGACGGATTTGGGATGATTGCATTGGTCGCAATGATGCCGATGATCACGTTGCAACTTTTCGGCTTCATCTATACACAGCGGTCCAAAGCATTGGAAAACGAAAAAACTTAAAAAAAACACAAAACAAGCACGTGGATGGTTCGTTCATGCGTGCTTGTTTTTCATTGAATAAAACCCTTTCAAAACAAATCCCACAAAAGCAACAAATCATGGTACTATATATACGAAAGATATACCAATAAATAATGTATAATTGTATAAAGAAACAAGGTGTTTTCTTAAACAGGGGGGGAGCGTCAATAATTTTGTGTAAATGAAATTCCCTGCTGCAGAAATTTTTCTAATTATTCGCCAGTTTCTCGAACAGCCCGAGCAGTTCTCCTTCCGCCTGCTGGAACCCGCGATGGCTGCGGTCCAGGAAATTCTGGTTGTAGTTTTCGAAGAGGGAGACCAGGAAGCGGTCCATGGACTCCTCGTTCTGGAACTGTTCCTTGCGCCTGCTGTACTTCTTGACCTGCTTATTGAAGGACTCAATCAGGTTGGTGGAGTAGAGGCTCCGCCGGATTGCGGCCGGGAAGTCGTAGAAG
>NZ_AUCD01000065.1 GCF_000429585.1 Atopococcus tabaci DSM 17538 | reverse complement strand
TACAGAAGCAGAAAAGCTTTTATCTAAAGAAGGTTCAACAATCTTTGCCAAACGAAAGATTGATGTTGAGCCAGTCTTTGGCCAGATAAAGGCTAATTTAGGGTTCACTCGATTTAACCTAAGGGGTAAATCGAAGGTAAAAACAGACATCGGGTTGGTCTTGATGGCCAACAATCTGAAGAAATATGCAAAAAATAATGTAATAAAATAAGAGAACTTACAAATTCTTTGACAGAAAATGTAAGTTCTCTTTTATTTTAGAATCCAGGACCTTTTGTCCCAGCCTCGTTTTATATTTGTGCTGGTTTCAGCCTTAACACCCAATCGGTAACTTTCCCTTTGATCTTTTCTTTTACCGGATTCGAAACTTCGCTGATTGCGCAGTATTTATCTACACAAGAGACGACAAAGCTTTCTTTGTAACGCGGAACACCGCTGCGAAGTGTCGTCATAAACATGTGTTTCAAGATGATGTCTTGTTCCATATCGTTTAATTCAGTGATAGTAGCTGCATTTTTCAACGCAATCTTTGGATGGGCACAATTATGAGAACCCATATCCAATGTGGCAATTTCTTCTCTGCATTCCAAAAAGAAATCATGAAGCAAACCGGCACGAGCCACCGCACGAGCATCTAAATTCATTCGTTTAGCGATTCGATAACTCACATAAGAAACAAAAATAGAGTGTGCCAAGCGCGTTGTGAAGTGGTGATGTGTAATTTCATCTAATTTATTTAATTCTTCGTTTTCAAGTAAATCTGCAATCAGGGCTACATATTCTTCGTCTTGTTGCCAAGTAGATGGAACGAATTGCATGTAAGCTCTCCTTTTACTAAGTAAATATTTCATGTTAAACATTCACTATTTAGTGTGTAGTCGCCATTTTGCATCGACTAACGTCCATTATACAAGCAAGGCGTTATTTTTTAAAGTGATTCCGTTGCATCAAAAACAAATGTAAATAGTTCGTCATCTTCTTGCCACAAATAGTCTTCATCTTGTATCACTCTTTCGTTATTCGCTCTGCAGCAGGCGGAACATCAAAATACCGGCTGCCACAGCCACGTTCAAAGATTCCGCCTGTCCTTTGATAGGAATGTACAAATTTTTATCTGTCATTTCCAAAATTTCCGGGCGCACCCCTTGGCCTTCGTTCCCCATGATTAAGGCAAAAGGCCCGTTAGGCCGGATGTGTTGATACGATGAAGCTTTTTCGTCCAATGCAGTCCCATAGACAGGGTATCCGTGAGTCTGAAAGGCACGAATCCATTCCCCTAAATCCCCTTGCCTTACATCCAAATGAAAATGACTGCCTTGGGTTGAGCGTAGTGTTTTATCATTATACAAATCGGCGGTCCCTTCTCCAAGAACGACTCCAGCGAATCCTGCCGCATCCGCTGTACGAATCATTGTCCCCACATTGCCAGGATCTTGAACTGCATCTAACAGCAGATACGCCCCTTTTATTTCACCGGCCGTTTCTTGGGATGGGATGTCAACAATTGCAAATACTCCTTGAGTGGCTCCTGTTTCTGCCAAATAAGCGGCCACGTCTTCGGACACGTACACGGCTTTTTCTTCAGGAAAGGCACCTAAGTTGGAAACGTCTGCCTCTTCGCTGATGATCAGTGTATCAATCGGCGCTCCATGAAGGAGAGCTTCTTCTACTAGATGAAATCCTTCTAATATATACTGGCCCGCTTTTTTACGGCCTTTTCTTGTCATAAGTTTTTTCCATTCTTTGACTCGCTTATTGTTGACCGAACGGATTTCCATGTGACCTCTCCTCTTTTTCTTTTCATTGTAAACGAAAAACCACTCTTCAGGAAGAGTGGTTTTTCAACAGTAATGGTATTACATTCCTAGATATGGAGCCGGGTCAACAGTTCTTCCGTTTTTGTACACTTCAAAGTGCAAGTGAACTCCTGTGGAAGCTCCGGTTGTTCCCATGATACCAAGTTGTTGGCCCTGAGAAACTTTTTGTCCAGGAGCCACACGCAGACTGCCTGCTTGCATATGTGCGTAGAGAGTTTGCAATCCGTTACCGTGGTCGATCTTCACATAGTAACCCCAGCCGCCGTTGTAAGTAGCTTGGACAACTGTTCCGCTTTGAGCTGCTACAATCGGACCGCCGCCGCTGATATCCAAACCAGCGTGTAATTTTTTGTATCCATAAATCGGGTGAGTACGGTATCCGTAATTGGATGTTTTGTATCCATTAGCCGGACGGATGAAGCCAGAACTGCTGGATGAACTGGATGAAGAACTCGTTTGGCTGGCAGAAGAAGATTTTGACTGTGCCGCAGCTTGGACCTCCGCCTGCTTACGTGCTTTTTCTTCCGCTGCTTTTTGAATAGCTGCTTGTCTTTTTCGTTCTTCTTCGATGATGCGCTGCTGCTCTTTTTGCATTTCTTTGTCTAACGTGCTTGTTTTTTGAGCGATCACTTGTTGCTCTTGGACGAAAGATTTCTTCTCTTCTTCATTCATTTGGTACATCTCAGCGACTTGAATGATTTTGTCATCCAATTCTGCTTTGGATGCTACCAAGTTATTGCGGTCAACTTCCATTTCCGCTTTAATTTTTTCAATTTGTTCTTTTTCAGCTTGAACTTGTGCTTCTGTTTCTTCCAAAGCTTTCTTGTCGTTTTCTTGTTCAATCACAATGTTTTTGTTTGCTGTAACAATCTGATTAACCAAGCCGACGCGTCCGATCAAGTCAGACAAGCTTTCTGCTGACACAATGATATCCAACATGTTGTTTGGATCGCCTTGTGTTTGGACAGCACGTGCTTGATTCGCCAATTTTTCTTCGCGTCGTTCGATTTGTTCTTTCAGTTTTTCAATTTCTTTTTTCAGACGTTCAATTTCTGCGATTGTCTCATCTAATTTTTCTTGTTGCTCTTGGAGTTTTCTAACCAAGTCATCGATTTTTCGTTGAAGATCCGCGACTTCGTTTTCCAACTGAGCTTTTTCTTCCGCTAAGCTTCTCATGTTTTTTTCGCGGTCTTGAATTTCCTTTTGTACTTCACTGGAACGATCTTGCAATTGATTTTTCTCTTGTTGCAATTCATCTAATCTGCTGGCTTCTGCCGTTTCGGCCGGCATGATGAAGCTTCCTGCAAAAAGCATTGAGGCAATGAGCCCCACTGTCCATCTTTTATTCACACGTATCCTCCTAGTAGTCTTTCTATTTCATAATTTCATTTGTTTTATTTAATGTAATTTCTCGTGTTTTCACTGATTGAGTTTTTTAAACTCAAAACTACATGAAGGATACCATGGAAAAAACGCGTATGAGATTTAATTTGGGTTACAAAAATTCGAGCGTTTGTTACACAATTGTATTATTTCATCCTGCAAGACCTACAACTAAAAACGTACACAACGAATTCACATCAACCTTTCTAAAGCCCTTCGCAAAATTTTAAAATCGTTGTTTGTGACTTTTTTCGTTTGAATGAAAATTGACAATTAAGAATAACTTCCGTTATCAAAAAAACTCACGGGCAGAGACTCTCTCTCCGACCATGAGTTTGGAATAACTCGTATTTAGTTTAGTTGATCATAATCAATGGTTTCTTGGGTATAAACTATATTATGTTCCAGGTAAACTTTCAATAAATTCAATGCTTCTCCCCAATTGACTGCATGCAGGACCAGCGCCTGCATATCTGCTTCAGAAGTGGAGAATCCTGTTTCTTCAAATGCCAGCAAAGTTCCATTTTTGTAGGGTTCCAACGCAAATGAAACAATGGTACGGGAGTCCGCCGGCTGCCAAGAAAAAGCTAATCCCTGTCCTGGAGTGGCATCTTGAATTTCTCCAATCAGTTCTTTCGTCTGGCTTCCTTTCCAATTGAGCCGAATACTTCCTTCACCGTTCGCATTCGATTGAAATTCAGCACCGGATAACCACGATGCCCACCCTTCGTTTGTGGTGAGTGCTTTATACACTTGTTCTGGAGAAGCCTCAATGTACACATTGTGCGGTATATTAACCATTCTTAGTCTCCTTCCTCATTGGATGCGCCATCATGACATTTTTATTCTATCAAACATCTGCTTTCTGCCAAACCATAATGCTTCTCATTCCCTCTTATTTGAAAAATGTTCTAAAATCGGTGAAGATTGATATGAGGTGATAGTTTGTGGTATACGTACTAAAAATGAAATTAAAGGATACAGCTTATCCAGCTGAGCGGATTGTTCATGTACGTAAAGAAACTTCTTTTCGACAGCTGCATCATATTATTCAAGCTGTCTATGATTGGCACGGAGGAGCTGCCCACATTTTTACGTCTGGGCGGAATGGCATTGAACCCCGTTGGATTGGAAACACCAGTTTGAAAAACGAGCGTTTTATGGACGGAGAAAGCATTCCGGTATTGGATGAAACATCGGAACAAATTCGCGACTGGTTGAACCAGCCAGGCGATCAGTTGATATACCGATATAACCCCCAACAAGATTGGCTGCATTCTGTGGAATTATTGGAAATCATAGAGCCGGATGAGTCCATTTTGTATCCTGTTTGTGTGGAGGCATTTCACGATTCGCCTCTGGAAACAGAACCGAATGGAGTGCTCCAAGAAGCACATGCTCCCGAAGAATTGGTCACATTCGTGAATGAATCGCTGAAGCGGTCGCTTTCCATCATTAATGCAGATGAAGCAAAAAATCAAGATGCTGTTTGGGAGCAACTGCTACTTCTTTCTCGTATTTATTACGAAGAGATGCCGTGGAATCATTTGTCCACTGAACAAGTTTTTGTCTTAGTCGATCCTGAAACAGGAACCACCCTGTTTTGTTCCGTCAGTGGAAAACAAGAGGACGTTCCTGGGTTAAACGTTTATATCGGTGAAGAGTCTTTCAGTCAGGTACTGGAAAGTTCTGCTCTTCTCGAAGCTACTGATGACACACTCCAAGCTGCCTTCGCGCTGAACCGTATTGAGGCATTGGGCTTGGTCTACAAAACTGAAGAGGAGTTGGACAACGAAGACTTGCATTTGCTGGAAGACCACTCTGTGCTGTTTAGCAATCGACAGGCATTGCCTGCTTTTTCCAGCATTTCTCCGGATCATTCCGTTCCCATGAAATTACATACGGATGAAACCCGTTGGATGATTCTCGCTTTGGAACAAACGTTGGAAATCATTGATTTAATCAAAAAGGGATTGGAAGTCCCTGTACTGCAAGAAGCTTCCGTTATGCTGGCCAGAGTCTACTCCCCTGAATACGATCAATTTATTAACAGCGAAATGAAAGTTATTCGGAGACATTAAACGTACAAAAAGACACTTCCTTTTAATCGGAAGTGTCTTTTGCATTGCTCAGCAGATTTAAATCAAGTCTTCCAACGGGATATAGTCAAATCCCAGGTCGTTTGCGACACCTTCATTGGTGACTTTTCCTTGATACGTATTCACGCCTGTGGCAAGCGAAGGATTGTCTTTCATCGCTTCTGCCACGCCCTTATTGGCCAATTCAAGTGCATACGGCATCGTGTCGTTCGTCAATGCCAATGTAGCTGTTTTCGGCACCGCTCCTGGAATATTAGCCACACCATAGTGAAGAACACCATGTTTTTCTACAATCGGATCATCGTGTGTGGTTGGCTCATTGAGGGTTTCAAAGTTTCCGCCTTGGTCAATGGAAATGTCTACAATGACAGACCCTTTTTCCATTGATTGGACCATTTCTTCAGTAACCAATTTCGGTGCTTTGCGTCCTGGAATGAGCACAGACCCGATTACCAAATCAGACTCTTTCACTGCATTGGCAATATTTTCTGGATTGGACGCAAGTGTTTGAATTTCTCCCGGACCAAACATGTGAATCAACTCGCGCATCCGGTCTGGATTCAATTCAATAATGTTGACGTTGGCACGCATACCGATCGCCATTCGAGCAGCATTCTCTCCAACGACTCCGCCGCCGATGATGGTTACCGTTCCTCTTTCTACACCTGTAACGCCGCTCAAGAGGACACCTTTTCCACCTTCATTTTTTTCAAGGTAACGGGCACCGATTTGGACCGCCATTCGTCCCGCCACTTCGCTCATCGGAGTCAAAAGAGGCAGTTTTCCGTCTACTTCCACCGTCTCATAACCAATACCAGTCACTTCGTTTTCAACTAAAGCTTTTGTCAATTCTGGATTGGCTGAAAGATGAAGATACGTGAATAGGATCAAACCTTTTCGCAAATACTGATATTCTGTATCCAACGGTTCTTTTACTTTCATAATCATGTCAGATTGATTCCAAACATCTTCCGCTTTATCAATGAGTTCTGCGCCTCTTTCTTTGTACTCCTCATTTTCAAAGCCGCTTCCAACTCCTGCATCCTTTTCGATCAATACTTTGTGTCCGTTGGAAATCAGGTTTTCAACCGCTGCTGGGGTCAAAGCCACCCGATTCTCGTTGTTCTTGATTTCTCTAGGGACTCCAATAATCATAATTAAGTATGCTCCTTTTTTATTAATTGTCCTTTGTCAATGATTCACAACTTCTGTTTACTTATTTCAAAAGTGTTTGGACAAATTCTATTCACAATTATAACGCAAACGGCCTCTGTTTGTAAAATGTCCTCTCCGTAAAGGAAAAGAGAGCGGGACAAAATGCGTTTAGACCCGAACCACTGGAGCGCATTTTCGCTGGCCTATTCGGAAACGCAGAAGAGGCTGGGACAAAAGTCCCTGCCTCTCTCTTTTCTAGTAATTTTTCAGAAGTTACTCATTGTTCTTGAAAAAATTAAAAGTCTGTACTGTTTGATTTAGTTCTTCAGACAAAGACGCCAATTCTGATGCACTGGCAGATACAGTTTGAGTGGTTTCAGTGATCTGCTGAGAAGATGCAGCGGTTTGTTCCACTCCAGCCGCTGACTCTTCAGAAACAGCGGCTATGTCATCTATGGCGCCATTCATGGCTTTACCTGTATCTGAAATCGTGCCCAGCTTATCAAGAATACCGTTCAACTGATTGTTCATTTCCTGGACAGCCTGGTCAATTTGTTGAAACGTTCCTTCTGTTTCTTCAATCGACGCAGAGCCTTCTTCCACTTGAACAAAACTTTCTGATAAAGATTGAGAAACAATGGCAGATTCCTTTTGAATGGTGGCAACGAATCCCGTGATATCTTTTACTGAATCAGAAACTTGTTCTGCCAACTTCCGTACTTCATCTGCCACAACTGCGAATCCTTTCCCCTGCTCGCCCGCTCGTGCCGCTTCAATAGCGGCATTCAGTGCCAACAGATTTGTTTGATCTGAAATTTCTTGGACAATGGTCACCAACTTTGTAATTTGATTGGCCTGCTCACTTAAATCTTCCATTCGTTGAACCGAGTTTCTTACGAGCGTATAAATTTGATTCATCTGATTCGAGGAAGATGTCATACTGGCTCTGCCTTCTTCAGACAACAGCAACACCTCTTCCGATCTGTTCACTGTTTCTGCGCCATTCTGGTAGACTATTCCAATTTCTTGAACAAATGAATCCATCTTGGAAGCCAATTCTGATACGGTGGACGCTTGCGTTTCTGTTCCGGAGCTCAGTTCCTGCATAGTAGCAGCGATTTGCTCCGTTTCGCTCTGTACGCCTTCTGCCGACAAAGCCAACTGTTGACTGTGGTTGGATGTTTTTTCGGCTACCCGCGTAATATGGCTCAAAGTTTCCGTGAGACTTCTACTCATTTCGTCAGCCGCTGACATTAATTGTCCGGTCTCGTCTTGCACAGAAGTTCTAAACGCCTCATGAGTCAAGTCACCAGCTGCCAATTGCTTCATCCGTTCCGTCACTTTTTTCAATGGCGCGGTGATGTGAGTCGATACAAGCAGGGCTACAGTAATGGTGACTATAATAACCACTGTTGAAGTGATTAAGTTCATGCGTGACAAGGAAACATTAGCTTGTTGCAAACCTTGAAGAGCAGCTGTCATCGCAGCTTGACGTTCTGCTGCCAGTTCATTGAACCCTTCCACCAAATCCATACTGAGAGGCTGTACTTCTTCCTGCATTAATCGAGCAGCTGATTCGGCCTCCCCTTCATTCACCAGATGAACCAACTCATCCGTACGAATACCCCAATCTATTTTCTTAGAAATCAAATTTTCTAATGTTTCGGAATTACTTGCAGCCAATGCTTCATTTTCCAATGCAATGCTCTCTTCTATCCCTGCTTCAAATTCCTCTATGTATAATGGATCATTTGTAATCACGTATCCTTGCAAAAGATTTGTTCGGACAGACATGTTCTGAGCCAATTGATTATCCAATACCAATAACTTTTGCTCTTGGTTCAAAACAGTCTCGATCTCTTGAGTCATCGCTCTCATGCCTATGTAATTAATCATGCCGATAACAAATGTCAATCCAATAACGACAGAAAAGCCAGCTAACAGCCTTCCTTTAATACTTCTAAATTGCAACTTTCTTTTCATCCTTTCTCTCCTTTATTCCGAAATAATTAACTTCCTTATTGGATATCGGTTGTAATCATTAAAAATTAAGAGGATTCCCTCAAATTGAGCTATAATGAAATCATCTACTCCAGTAAATAAGAGAGGTTCTATATGATTACATTCCAGTCTATCCATCCACACAGTACTTTGGTTGAAGAAAATGAATTTTATCGGCTGTATTACAATGCTGATGCACCTTACATGTATGACTATAATTGTATGTATCTGAAATACCAGCCGACTTTGGAAGAATTCAAGCTGATTGAAAAAATCCAATTGGAGTTCCACGAAGATATGGGGTTGGAGCACGTGAAATTTTACTGGCCGCAGGATACAGGCTTTTCACAACCGGTGCTCGATTACTTTATAGAGCAGGATTACGGTGTCCAATTGTTAGAGTTGTACGCTGTTCATCCACGTGACTTTATGGGCCGTAACCCTCACCCGGATGTTCAGTTTGAATTCGTTTCGGAAGATTCTCTTTCTGATTTCAAACAAATCAGTTACCTGCAAGACTTGGATATAGGAAAATCATTTACAGACCAAAAACAATCGTTGTATGACTTGAAGTTTGAAGATCCTTTTATCCGGCAGATCATCGCTTACCTGGATAATGAGCCTGTGGGAGGCGTGGATATTATTGAGAACAAAGGAACCGTTGAGATTGACAATCTCTTCGTCAACAAAGACCGTCAACACCAAGGCATTGCCACAGCCCTTCAGTTATTTGTTATGAAACAGGCTGGAGACCGCACAGTGATTTTAGTGGCGGACGGCGAAGACACGCCAAAGGATATGTACACTAAACAAAACTATATATATTTGGGTTTCCAAGCTGGAGCTCAAAAAGAACTATAAGTACAAAAAAAGGAGACTGGATTAAATTCCAGTCTCCTTCATTGTTTATTTATCTCTTCCTCTTATGAAGTTTTTATCAATTTCAACTGTTGCAATAATCGAAAGTGACATTAGGGCAGTAATGATCCAATGTGTTGCACCTAATTCCGCCAACATGAAAATGTCAGCCAAAAACGGAACCGCTGCAACCAATCCTGTCAAGACAACTGAAAAGAGCGTTGTCCAGAATACTACAGGGTTGGACATGAAGCCTATTTTGAAAATGGATTGTTTGCTTCGAACGACAAAGATGTTCAATGTGGAAGCCCACGCCAATGTCAAGAATGTCATCGTCTGAGCGACTTCGATGGATGGTTCGATTGCGCTGTCCAACTGTACGTTCGCTCCCAAGTAAAAGGCAATCAAGGAGATAACCAGAAGTGTCGTTGCTCCAACGCCGATAATTCGGTACCCGCCTCTGGCAAAGACACTTTCATTGCGTTCAATCGGAGCCTGCTTCATGATATCGGCATCTGCCTGTTCCCGGCTCAATCCAAAGCCTGGAATACCGTCCGCAATCACGTTGATAAAGAGTAAATGAATCGGCATCAACGGGACGCCCCATCCAAGAATAGATGCAATCAACATCAACAATACCTCAGCAACGTTCGCAGATAACAGGAAGTAAATAGTTTTACGGATGTTGTTGTATACCCGACGACCTTCTCCTACCGCTTGTACGATCGTTGCAAAGTTATCATCTGTCAGAATCATGTCTGATGCATTTTTAGCTACTTCTGTTCCGGCTTGTCCCATTGCGGTTCCTACATCAGCCGCATTCAAGGAAGGCGCATCGTTTACTCCGTCTCCAGTCATCGCGACAACTTCATCTCTGTCTTGCCAAGCTTTGACAATTCGGATTTTGTCTTCAGGAGATACACGGGCATACACGGCATAATCTTCGATATTTTGGTTGAGTTCTTCATCAGACAGTTTCTGCAACTCAGAACCTGTAATGGTTTTGGTTTCTTCGTTCGCTATCCCGATCTGTTTGGCAATAGCTGTGGCGGTCGCTGCGTGGTCTCCCGTAATCATGATTGGACGGATTCCCGCTTGTTTCGCTTCCTCCACCGCCTGTTTACTTTCTTCTCGCGGCGGGTCAATCATGCCGACAATACCGGCAAATACCATATCTGCTTCTAATTTATCCCGGTCTAATTCACCATTCGGCAATGTATCCAGTTCTTTGGAAGCAACCGCTAATACACGCAATGCATCATGGGCAAATTGATCGTGGATTTCTTCGGCATCATGAGTCATATTTTCCGGTTTGACAGACGTATCTTTGAGACGCTCGAAAGCCCCTTTTGAAATGGCTATATAACGTCCGTTGTACTCGTGAACAGTCGTCATACGCTTGGTGGTAGAATCAAATGGAAATTCTTGTACCCGCGGGAATTTTTTCTCCAGCTCTTCTTTCGACCAGCCCTTTTTCTCCAAAAGGTACACAATGGCTGCTTCTGTCGGATTTCCTTCTACTTTTAATTCTCCATTGTCTTTGTTTGCTTTTACATTGGATGCCAAAGCCATCATTTTCAGCATCCATTCTTCTTCTTCATTAAACTCGTCTGTTTCACTTTTTGGATCGTGAGCAGGCGACCATATTCGTTTGATGGTCATACGGTTTTGCGTCAAGGTTCCGGTTTTGTCGGATGCAATGACAGACGCACTGCCCAAGGTTTCCACTGCCGGCATGTTCCGGATGATGGCACTACGTTCGGCCATGTTTTGAACCCCATATGCCAATGTCAACGTCACAATAACAGGGAGAGTTTCTGGAACGGCTGCAATGGCCAGTGAAACAGCCAACATCAAGTTATCCAAAAATGACATATCGGTATTCAAATAATTGACAACGAAAATGATCGCTGCTGAAATAAAAGCCAATATAGCCAGACGTTTGGCCAATCCGTCGATTCTTTGTTGAAGAGGGGTTTTTTGTTCTTTTGTTTCTCCCAGCAAACCGGCAATGTGCCCCATTTCACTGTCCATTCCCACTGCAACAACGACCGCTTTTGCATTCCCGTTGGTGACAGAAGTACCTGAAAAAACGGTATGCTCCACGTCGCCAATTGGGGCGCCTTCTTCTACATCTGCGTTGGCATCTTTATCTACCGGCACACTTTCTCCAGTCAATGAAGATTCTTCTGTCTGCAAGTTATTGGCCTCTAACAAACGGGCATCAGCAGCAATTCCTTCTCCTGCTTCCAACAGCAATATATCCCCGCAGACTAGTTCATCGGCGTTGATTTTCTGCTCTTTCCCGTCTCGAATGACACGCGCTTCAGGCGAGGACATGCTCTTCAATGCTTCTAAAGCATCTTCCGCTTTTCCTTCTTGGTATATGGTCACCGCCATATTGATGAAGATAATCACGAAAATAACAATTGGTTCAGAAAATCCATGTCCTGGTTCAGAAAATGAAATGTACAATGACAAAAAACCTGCAAACAGCAAAATCAAGTTCATGACTTCTTTGAACTGGTTCAAGATTTTCGTAAACAACGACGTCTGTTTTTCCTCAGCCAATTCATTGCTTCCATATTTTTCCCGGTGTTCTTCTACTTGTTGGGCGGTTAGTCCCCGCTCCGGGTCGACATTTAATTCCTCAATAATCTCCTCGCGATTGTTCCTCTTGTATTCCATCCTATTCCTCCAATAATTTTTTATCTTTTTCTAACTACAGTTACACTACATCAAAATAAAATAAGGGCATCTCACACAAGTATTTGTTATACAACAAAAACCGCTTTTTGTGAGGTGTCCTTCTTTTATCATAACAGATTTTTTACGTCAAAACCATTTTTACGCTTTATTCATTCAAAAAACAGTACAAAACTGGTCTTTTTCTTCATCGAAGACAGCAATTTTCCCTGTTTCAATGGTGTAATGCCAGCCCTCTATTTCCAATTTTCCTTCTTCTACACGTTTCTGAATAAACTCATAATCCTTCAAATGGTTTACTTGTTCGATAAGATTTCTTTGTTCCATCAAACGATACTTGCTTTCATGGACGTGATTAGCCGCCTCTTTTTCTACGCGTTCTCGCACTGGTTCCAATACTTTCAGATAAGCTCTCGTGTAAGGCAGGTGTTCCATGGCCTGCGCTCCATCCAATGCCGCCTTGCATCCGCCACAGTTCGAATGGCCGCAAACAATGATTTGTTTGACATTCAATACTTCAACCGCAAATTCCACAGCGGACAGCGTGGTGAAATCTTGATAAGGGTCCTCCGGTGCAGGAATGATGTTGGCGATGTTTCGAATCGTGAACATATCACCGGGTTTTGCTCCAGTAAGCAACTGTGGATCAATTCTGGAGTCTGAGCATGTAATAAATAATGTATGTGGATGTTGCTCATGTGCCAATTCTTGGTAAAGCGGTTCTAAATGTTGACAAGTTACGGTATGGAAATGTTCCAGTCCACTTTTTGTTTCTTTGATCATAAGGGACGTTCCTTTCTTCAACAAATCAAACTAGAAATTAATTATACTAGCTGCTGTTTTCATATAAAAGCAATACGCACTTTTTTTCGAAAGGATTCCGTCAAAAAAACTGTACAGGATCATGCCGCTCTTGTACAGTTTCTACATTCTTTATTAAACGAGGTCGATGGACTCGACATCCGTGTTTTTTGTTCCTCGCAAACTAACTTTTTCCGGTTCCAGCTTCACAATCAAAATATTTGGGTCGTCTTTTCCATCAAAAATCATGTTCATGTACGGACTCCACAGATGCTCGATCAACTCCTGCTTGTCTGTGATAGATGCTTTTGCTTGAATTTCCACATAGTCTTTATCGAGGAGTCCTTCTTCGTAACATAAAAGGATGAATGCGTATGGGTTTGCTTTGATGTCTTCCACTTTGGATGTGCGCTTGTCTGTAATTGTAAAAAGTGTGAAGCCTTCATTGAAAAAAGTCATGTACCTTGCAGCCGGCTTATCATCTTTGATGGTAGATAAAACACCGACATTGTTCTTTTCAATGACTTTCAACGCTTTGTCTCTTGCATCAGCCATACTCTCTTCCTCCTTGTCTTATCTTCCACTTTCACTATGTCATAAACCATTCCGCAAAAGAAAAAAAGCACTTATTTAGTTATTGGAAACTCACTTGCCTTTCAGGTATAATAATTGAAACAGATGTAACTTTTTTAACCACCTTTTCCCTATTTGATTTGTCAAATTAAGCGAGACAAAATATCATTGTCTACATGATCTAAGAAACACTCAAGTGGTGTTCGATAATTTAATGACTTTCTTGGAATGTTGTTTCTTCTAGAAGAAACGCTTGAAATGTACTCTTGTGTAACTGAATTGAAATCCATTTCTTTTGGTAGACCGGTTTTTCGTAGTAACCCATTTGAATTTTCATTTAGAGCTCTTTGAGAGGGCGTGCCTGGGTCTGCAAAATAAATGTCGATATCCTGTTGATTGCTGATGTTTTTCCAGTT
>NZ_AUCD01000064.1 GCF_000429585.1 Atopococcus tabaci DSM 17538 | reverse complement strand
CTATCTATTTTCCAGCCCTCTTGCTTATAGTGGTAATACAGTTCCTTGTCCATTCGTTCTATTGCGTATTTCATTATCCATTCATTCCATCCTTGAAACCATAGGTTTAAATGGCTTTCTATATCAAGTAGGGTATCTTCTTCCTTCCACAATGCAATGATTTGTGCTATTATATTGTTCATAACGAGACCTCTTTCTATTTGTGTGGTAACTTTTAGAATAAAGGTCTCGTTTCTTTTTGTCCAATAAACAATAGATGACTTACCGAGAACTATTTTACACTAACCATTCTTATCCGTTTGATTCCCTCTCCCGCTGCTTCGACGCCGATCAAACGAACTTCTGTGTCTTCTACAAAATGCGCAAAACTTCCAATGGCGTTGGATCCGCCACCGACACAAGCAATCACTGCATCCGGCAAGCGGCCTTCTTTTTCAAGAATCTGTTCTTTCATTTCTCGGCTGATGACACTTTGGAAGTCTCTGACCAATGTTGGGTATGGATGAGGACCAACAGCTGATCCAACCACATAAAAAGTATCTTCCAAGTGATTGGCTAAATCATCAAACGCCGCATCCACTGCCTCTTTTAAAGTTTGATTGCCGCGTGTCACACCGGTTACTTTTGCTCCAAGAAGTTCCATCCGAAAAACATTGAGTTTCTGCCGTTCGGTATCCTTCGCGCCCATATAAATTTCACATTCCATATTGAATTTCGCAGCAGCTGCGGCAGTCGCCACCCCATGTTGACCGGCGCCTGTTTCAGCGATGATGCGTGTTTTCCCCATATATTTCGCAAGTAATATTTGGCCTAAGACATTGTTTAATTTATGAGCACCCAGATGATTTAAATCTTCTCGTTTTAAATAAACCTTGGCTCCTCCCAGTTCCTTCGTTAGAGATTCTGCGTAGTATAACGGTGTCTTTCTTCCAGAATCATCTTTTAAGTACGACTGCAGTTCTTTTTGAAATTTTGTATCCTTCTTGTAGTCTTCATACGCCTCCGCAATTTCGTCCAGTGCAGGCTTGATTTCCTCCGGTATGAATTGACCGCCGGATGGTCCAAAGTAACCCGGTTTTTGTGTTTGTGTCTGATGGTTTAGCATAATGATATCCTCCCATAGTATGTGGCGTTCTTCCGGAGCCTATCGAAGGATCATAAAAAGTACACAAAAAGACACTGCATGACCTTTATTCATCCGTCTATGCAGTGTCTTCAATAAATACGTTGTGTTGTAAGATCACACCGGCATAGGCTCCTTTGAATTCACACGAATTAAAGTGAGCCTGTCCGCTTGAAGTCAGCTCACTCAGCTATGCCATGTTTGCCAAGAATGATTTAAAAACTTCATGTGGTGTGATCTCCTCTCTTTTTATAAAGTGAAACCAGTATAGACTTGAAAAGAATAAAATGTCAACTAATCCACTTTTTGATTTCTTGAATGTTTCAGTGTCAGGTTTTACGCCTGGGAACTCCACGTACCGGCATTCTTTTCTCTGTTTTCTCGAATCAATTGACGCGCACGCTCTTTTTTACGGGCCAAGCGCTTGGCTTGTTCTTCAATGTCTTCATCGAGATAGTAAACGAAAAAGCCATTGTGTTGGATGGTGACGTTGCCTTCTTCTTCTTGAGACAAATAAGATAAAACAGGTTTGGCGTTTTCCGGCATTTCAATCACGGTCGCTTCTTCATCATTGTTGAAGTAGAAAACCATCTGATCGTTTCCTAAAACGCGTTTGAACCCGACCATCCATTCTTCATCCCGGATGTCGTGCCATTGCAACATGCCGTGCGTCAACACCGGCTGGTATGTTTTTCTGAACTGGATCAATTCTTTGATGAACGCCAGCATATCCCGGTCTTGTTCTTCTTCATCCCAAATCATACATTTGCGGCAGTCGGGGTCGTCGAACCCTTCCAGCCCCACTTCCGTTCCATAGAAAATACAAGGAGATCCGGGTTGGGCAAACATGAACGCCAACGCCGATTTGGCTAGGTCTTTATTTCCGTGCGCTTTCGTCAACAGACGTGAGGTGTCATGGGAATCCAACAAGTTGAACATCACTTCGTTTGTCTGTTTGCGGTACAGCAGCAGCTGGTTGTTCAAACCGGACGCCATCTGGGAAGGCAGGATGATTCTTTTTAAGAAGTAGTTCTCGATGTTTTCTACAAAAGCATAGTTCATGACGCCGTGGAATTCGTCGCCTTGCAGCCATGTTTGCGAGGAGTGCCAAACTTCTCCTAGTATATAGAAGTCTTTTTTCAACTCTACGCAGGCGCTGTTGAATTTCTTCCAGAAATGGTGGTCCACTTCGTTGGCTACGTCCAATCTCCAGGCATCGATGTCAAATTCTCTCACCCAATAGGTCGCGATGTCCAATAGGTATTCTTGGACTTCCGGATTGGCAGTGTTGAGTTTCGGCATATGTCCGGTGAACGCAAACGTGTCGTAGTTCAAGCGCCCGACATTTTCGATCTCATCCATATCCAAATCTTCGTACGAATGAACCGGGAAGGAGTGAATGTGGAACCAATCCTTGTAGCGTGAATTTTCCTGGTGCTTCAGCACATCCTGCCACTGAGGCGAATGGATCCCGATGTGATTGAATACCGCATCCAGCATGATGCGCATGCCTCGTTCATGGGCTTCTTCCACCAATTTTTTGAACAGTTTTTTGTCGCCTAATTGTGGGTCAATCTCTTTGTAGTCGATGGTGTCGTATTTGTGGTTGGAATAAGCGGTAAAAATCGGCATAAAGTACAGCCCGTTCACGCCCAACTCTTCCAAATAATCCAGATTGTCCAACACTCCCTGCAAGTCCCCGCCATAAAAATCTTCACGTCCCGGGTGTTTTTTCACACCCCACGGCAGCACGCCTTCCGGATCATTGGACGGGTCCCCGTTTGCAAAGCGATCCGGGAAAATTTGGTACCAGACCGTTTCTTTTACCCAGCTTGGCGCATCGAACCGGTCGATGTCATGGAAATATGGCATCCGGAAATAAAAGTTCGGTTGTTGGTAGTACAATTCCTGATACGGGTACACCCCTTGATCTCCATAAAACACTTCGACGCCGTCTTTCCCGATCACGTGGAAAGCATAACTCATACGGCTTGTTTCTTCTGTGGTTTCAATTTGCCAGTAGTCATGCGTGTTGGTGTTGGCAATTTTTCTCATCTCTTTCCCTTTGTAGTACCATTTTTCCTTGTGCATGGCATAAGGGTCCCCGCTGATGAGATTCACTTGAGCCACGTCACCGATTTTGGTGCGCAGCCGGATGTGTACACGGTTATTCTCGTAAAGGTAAGCATATTCACTTTCAGGGCGGTGATATAGAGCGGCAGTATCCATCCTATTCTTCCTTTCCTTTCGATTCTTTTTTCCATTCCAAAACAACTGAAGCATATGGAGACAAGGTCAGCTTCCCATCTCGGAGCTGATGCTCTCCGTTGGTCAACAATACTGCATTCGGCTCTTCAGCCAATTCTTCAAACGTGACGGTTTCTTCGTTTGGTTGGTAATTGCAAACCACTAAAGCCGTTTGGGCATCGGTCCAACGGAGATAGGCAAATACAGACTCCGGGGCGACCAACAATCGGTATGCTCCATTCATGAACACGTCCGTTTTTTTCAGTTCAAGAACTTTTTTATAATGGGAGAGAACGCTGTCAGGGCGAATTGCCTGGGCCGATACAGTATGCGCTGCATCGTTGTTGACGCCGCTCCATGGTCTGTCGGTAGAAAAACCAGCGTATGTCTCTTCTTCCCATTGCATGGCTCCCCGGCTGGCGACAACGTTTTGAGCCACCGCCATTTTTTTGGCTTCTTTTTCCGGTATGCCCCAGTGTCGAAGTTCATCCACCCGTTTCTGTAAGCTTACTTGAACAGCAGGTCGAAGCGCATCAAACTCGACATTCCGCATCCCAATTTCTTCTCCGTACAGCAAGACCGGGGTGCCTTTCTGCAAGTACATCAACGTGGCCAGCATCTTGCTGCTGGCTTCGCGGTACGCTTCATCTCCGAATCTGGAAACGGCGCGCCCCAAGTCATGATTGTTCCAATACAGCGTCGGTTCGCTGACGGATCCGACAATGCGCTGCCATTCGGCCATCGTTTTTTTAAACTCCCGTTTGTTCAGTACTTCGGATTGCGCCTCTCTCGGCAATACGGATTCTTTCTTCGCCGGCTTCATAGGGAAATAACGGAAGGACACCACCGAGTCACACGCTTCGCCTCTTGGCAGCGTATAATCCAACGCTCGTTCTGGAATGGCGGAAGCAGCTTCTCCCAATAAATAGGCATTTGGAAATTCCTGGCGGATTGAGTGGGCGAAGTCACGGAGATACGTATCAATACTTGGCAGATTGGCAAAATACTCTTCCGCCTGTACAAGTTCGCCGGGTTTGGCATAAGGGGCATCTGGGTACCCGGGTTCTTTCGCCATATGAATGAAGGCATCCAATCTCAAGCCATCAATGCCTTTGCTCAGCCAAAACCTCGCCATATCAACCATTTCTTCTCTTACTTTTGGATTCTCCCAGTTCAAATCCGGCATCTCTTTGTCAAACAAGTGGAGGTAGTATTGATCGCCGTTTGGTTCTTTTTCCCATACCGAACCTCCAAAGAACGACGACCAATTATTCGGCGGGGAGCCGTCTGGTTTTGGGTCTTTCCACAAATAGTAGTCCCTGTATGGATTGTCCCGTCCTTTCAATGCTTCTTGGAACCATTTGTGCCGGCTGGAGGTATGGTTCAACACCATATCAAAAATGACTTTCAGTCCTCGGTCGTGTGCGGAATGAATCAGCTCTTCCATGGTTTTCATGTCACCAAAGAGCGGATCGATGGTGTAATAATCCGATACATCATAACCGTTATCCACTTGAGGAGACTGAAAAATCGGGTTAAGCCAAATAGCGGTGACGCCCAACGAATGGATATAATCCAATCGCTGAATGATTCCTCTTAAATCTCCTACGCCGTCACCGTTCGTATCTTGAAAACTTTTTGGATAAATTTGATAGATGATTTCACTGTTCCATGCCTGTGCCATCGCAGCCTCTCCTTTTTCCACTCTCATATACCCAGTTTAGCAATTAAAACTTTGCTGACAATCAGAAGGAAGATGTTAGCGGTAACAGTTTTCTCTTCTCACTGTTTCCCAAACACGACTGCCCCATACAGAGCCAGGTGCAGACGGCCTTCTGCCAATCGGTTGCCTTCGTTTTGCAACATGATTGATGCAGCCTGCCATTCATCGGTCAGTTTCAATGAAGCAGGCGTATTTGAAAAATTGCAGCAAACCAGTGCGCTCTCTTCGTCCAATGTGCGTGTGTAGACGTAGGTGGTCTCTGTCGTACCCAGCAGTTTAAATGCTCCCTTTTGGAACACGTCCGTTTTCTTTAGTTGGAGCAGACGGCGGTAAAAATGAAGGATACTGTTCTCGTCCTTTTCTTGGTCTTTCACATTGTAAACCGGCTCCCGGTTGTACAGCGTCCACGGCAGTCCTTCTGTGAACCCCACCTTTTCGCTGGCGTCCCACTGCATGATTCCCCGGCTCACATCTCTGGCGGTCAAATTCAAATGATGCATCGCCTCTTCATGACTCCATCCTGCTTTACGGGCTGCTTCATAAAATTCTTGGACGCCTGCATCGGAAATGTTCCCCGGATCATCGAACGAGAGGTTCTTCATGCCAATTTCTTCTCCATAGTAAATGATGGGAATCCCTTTTTGCAGGTACAAAAGAGCAGCCATCATTTTTGCGGCATTGCTCCGGTGTTCGTCTGCATCGCCGTATTTATGCTGTGAACGTGGCATATCGTGGTTGTTCCAAAACAACAACGGCCCCCCGGATTCTTTTTGCTGCTCCTGGAATGCTTTTTGGATGTTCTTGAATTCTGCCACATCCAACGGCAGGTGCTGTTTCCCTTCCGGCACTCCCTCGTCGAGGTGTTCTTCTTTTTCCGGAAAGTACTGCATGGTAATGATTTTGTCGATCAAGTTTTTTTCTGTATCTGTGTACCAATTCGCTAGTTCCGTATCTGCAGAAGTCGCTTCTCCCACGATAAACACGTCTTTTTCTTTGTGAGCGATCTCTTCTTCCATCTCACGGAGATAAGCTTGGATGTTTTCACCGTGTTCATTCAGGTCCTGCCCTGGCCCCATTTCATCTGGGTGTTCCGGGAACTCTTTATTTACATCGATGTAGGTGAATGCATCCAATCGGAAACCATCGATGCCTTTGTCGATCCAATAGTTCAACACATCCGCCATCTCTTTTCTTAACAGCGGATGATCCCAATTCACATCGGGCATCGAATCCATAAACAAGTGAAGGTAATATTGATTCCCGTTCAGCTCCTTGCTCCAGGAGGAACCGCCGAACGCAGCGGTCCAATTGTTCGGATGAGAACCGTCTTCTTTCGGGTCCGCTCAAATGTAGTAGGGACGGTACGAATTGTCCTCTCCTTTGAGTGCTTCTTGGAACCACGGATGTTGGTCGGAGGTGTGGTTCAACGGAAAATCAAAAATCACGTTCATCCCTCTGTCGTGAATCTCTTTGATCAATGCATCGCTTTCTGCTTCTGTTCCAAAAAGCGGGTCTACTTTTTTATAGTCAATGACGTCGTATCCCTTGTCCTTTTGGTTGGATAGAATCATTGGATTAATCCAGATAGCATTGACTCCCAATGACTGAATGTAGTCGAGCTTCTCCCGGATTCCTTGTATATCTCCGATTCCGTCACCATCGTGTCCATAAAACTTCTAGGATAAAGTTGGTAAATAATCGCACTTTCCCACCACTTTTTATTCGACATCCTATCACCTTTCGCATACCGTGTTTTCATACATTTTAACGAAAGGGATTTTTCTTATCCATCTTTGTGCTCAGCACAGAACCCCCCTTGCCAGTCGCAAAGGGGAAGGTGTCTTATTTAGTTCGGGTACGTTTTTTTGCATGCTTTTTGAGTCTGCCGCTGTCTTCCGGCTTTTTACGTGTCGTTTCTCGTTCAATCAATTCGGTATCGTAACGAATATTCCCTTGAGGCGCACCGTTTTTTTCGATCTTTTTCACTACAAGACGCGCACATTCCGCACCCATTTCCATTACAAACTGTTTCATTGTCGTCAGCTGCGGGTGTGCAATCTGATCCAAAAAGATACCGTCATGGCCGATGATGCCATAATCATCCGGCATCGAGGCCCCTGCTTCGTGAAGTCCTCTTTGGATGCCGATAGCCAGCCGGTCGGAACTGCAGATGAACAGCGTATTTTTCCGGAACAGTCCCCAATTTTCCTTGATAAACTTGGCGCTGTAACGAGAATGGTTTTCAAACCGGTAAATCATCGGCTCTTTTCCGTGGGCCTCCATCTGATTGATATACCCTTTTTCCCTCGACAGTTCAAACGGCTCATCCACATCAATCCCGATGTAAAGCAGCGTCTCGTATCCCAGAGAAATGCCGTACTCTGTGGCCGTTTCAATGCCTTCTTGGTTTTTGCTGTCCACGTAATCATACCCGTGAACATTCTCGCCGAACAAGACGGTGGGTTTGTCGAGTTTTCCGATCAATTCATAATCTTCTTCCCGCATCCCGCAGACAATAAATCCGTCACAGCGTCCGACTTGCAGGTTCCGGCGGGTAACCAATTGTAGCGAGTAAGCGTGCTTATCCAACTCATTGGCGATTCCGGTCAGTAAGTTCATGTAATACGGCTCAGTAGTATCCATTTCTTCCATTATAAAAACTTTAATGACTTGCGTGCGGTTACTGGCCAGGGCTCTGGCAGCAATATTCGGTTGATAATCCAGTTCTTCCATCGCTTGGTAGACGAGCTGTTTCAATTCATCCGTCACTTGTTCCGGATGGTTGATGACCCGGGACACAGTCATTTTTGATACATTCGCTTTTTTTGCCACATCGTTTAACGTCGCCATCCACTTGCCCCCTTAATGTTTCTTCCAGCTCCACTTTTTTTCTAATTCTATTATCGTACCGCTTTCAATAAAAAGCAAGGTAAAAAAGGCCAAGCATCTGCTCAGCCTCCTAGTCCACTTTTCTCTTACACCTGACACTCCGGACACAGCCCATAGACTTCCAGTCGATGAGATTCCACCTTGAATCCTGTTAAATCAGCTGCCACATCTTCCACTGCATCCAGCCCTGGGTAATAAATATCCTCCACTTTTCCGCAGTTGCTGCAGATTGCATGGTAGTGTTCCGTTGAAGCAAAATCAAAACGGCTTGAGCTGTCACCGAACTTCATTTCTTTCACGAACCCCATTTTTGTCAGCAGGCGCAGATTGTTATAGACGGTGGCAACACTCATGTTGGGAAATTGGGTTGCCAGTTCTTGGTATACTTCATCTGCTGTCGGATGGAGATCGTGCAGGATGAGGTATTCCAAAATCGCCTGCCGTTGTGGAGTGATGCGTACGCGGGCTTCTTTCAAACGTTCGATTGTTTGCTCTACCAAATAGTTCATTTTTTATCATATCCTTGTGAAATTACTTTAGAATCTTTCTTATATAAAAATCATACTTCCTCTTTTAAATAAAAGCAAATCTACCTATAGTTTCTTCCCGCACTTATTGCTAAAAAAATGCAAATAGCTTACACTTAAGGAAAAAGGAACGGGAAGTTTACTCTATGAAAATTGGTGCGCGTACGCTCAAAACAGGCATTGCTATTTTTTTCGCGTTGTTGATTCCGCATTTATTAAATATACCTGAAGGAAGCGGGTTAGCGGGCATCTCCGCCATCTATTCCCTTCAACCCTCCATCAGAAAGTCCTTCGACACGTTGAAATCCCGTATTTTGGCCAACACGATCGGAGGAGTCGTCGCCGTTGTCATGACGTACTTTTTCGGAAGCTCTTTCTTTATCATCGGCGTTTCGTCCGCCTTCTTAATTGCCATCCTTCATCAATTGAAGTTGGACGATGTTCTGGGTCTGGCTGTAGTGACGATGATTATCATTATGCTGACGGATCAAGAAACGTTGGTCTACAATGCCCTTATCCGCGTTCTTGCAACCATTATCGGGGTGTCGGTGGCGTTTGTCTTGAATCGTTTCTTCATGCCTCCAAATTATAACGATCAAATGATTCGTCTGATTGATGTGCTGACGAATGAAGTCACTAAAAACTTGCGGGCCTGTCTTCGTAAGAACGCCCAGTTTGCTATTTTGAGAGATGATATCAAGTGGTTCTGGAAAAAAATCAATAAATTAGATTTGTACTTGTCCCTCATGAGAGACGAAGCCATTTTCAGCTTCAATCCTTTCAAGAAAAAGGCCGATGTCATCTCTAAAGGGCGCAGATTGGTTGTTTACAGACAGTTCATCCGGACCACAACTTCCGCAGTCTATTTGGTTGAAACGTTCCACCACACAGAAAATGTGTACAATCATTTCCCGGAAGATTTACGTATCCTGATTCGGGAACGTCTGGAAACCTTGATGAGCGCCCATGAACAAATTCTTTTGAAATTCACCGGCCGCGTACAGCCGGACGAAGTGAACTTTATTGCGTACAAAGCCCCTCTTCGAAAAACGTTCATGGATTCCTTTTTCACTGAAGCCAGTCTGGAGTCCTATATGAAAGGCGAATACGGAGAAAGCAACTCGGTCATCAGAATCATGGCCGCCATCTTGAAATACGAAGAAGACCTCCAACGCCTTAACAAGTTGGTGCGCAGCTACAAACAATTCCATGTCACTGAATCAGACGACAACATCGATGAATTAAGCGACATCGACTAAAACAAACAAGACTGCCTTTTTAGGGCAGTCTTGTCTGCTTTAATGGACCCATTCGCTTGTATCCAGTTCCTGCTGGGTCCACTCATTGAACACCTGGAGGAAGACTTCTTCCCCTTCTTCGTTCAAATCGGTGCCGTTTTCGGAAAGCAGTTCAGACATCGAACGAGAAGTTGCTTCCACTTCTTGATTGAAAGAATCATGGACGGCGAAAACCGGCAGTCCTTCTTCTTCGATCACTTCCTGCATCACCGTTAGATAATTTGTGTAGTCTAGTGAACGAGAATTCCATGCCATTGCTTCTCCTTCCATTGGATAAGGTTCAACCAAAATCAGCAGGGTTTCCGGAGACAGTTGCTGAATGATTTGAATGATGGATTGGAAGTATCCTCTGCTTTCATCCAACCCCATGTCCCGTTCCTTATCCGGATACGCCGGCAGGAAAAACAAAATCGCATCAGCGTCTGTTCCAGACACAGAAGCAGCCGTTTCCATTATGTATAATTCGTATGTATCGTAATCAGGGAAGGTTGCGTCTTCGATGCTCAGCTGTTCCCCTACACTGCCTTTCAATTCCTCTGTCCATTGCGAAAGACCTGGCTGATCCATGGAGACATCTCCATAGAAAGCTACCCGCGCTTCCCCGTTTGTTTCTGCTTTATAATGAAGAAACTGTTCAAGAGACAGTCGATCAAGGTTCGATTCATCAATCGATACTTCTGATTCTTGAGCATTGTTGCTTGTTTCTTCCGCCGCCACATTTACATCCGGATGGTTGTCTTTCAGCATATCTTCTTTTTGGTCTTCCACATGTTTCATGCCGTAAAACACAACTGATCCGGCGAGGACGGTCAAGGCAACGATGGATAATCCACTTCGTTTTGACATACATTCCACTCCTTGTTTATTCACTCCATCTCTGATAATAGCATAATTTTCCATATAAAAGAACGTTGCGATAAGGTTTATTCATAAAAAGGGTATATAAACTGACTGAAACACAAAAAGCGGAGCTCTCCTTCACAGGGAGAACTCCGCTTTTATTCCTTCTACAGGAACCGCATCACTTTCCTATCTCGTCATTTACCTGACAGCTCGCGATACCGTTTGTACCATAAATCCACATATTCTTTTGAAAAAGGACCTTTTTCATTGTTGATCCAATCGACCAAAATTTTTACATTCTCCTTCAAAATCAGGTCCACATCATCTGGATAATCCCATTTTTGGCTATGTTCTTCGTATTCATCGACATCCAGAAGGCGTTTCTCACCGTCTGGAAAGATTTTAATGTCCAAATCGTAGTCGATGTATTTCAACCCTTCTTCGTCCAATGCAAACGGAGAAGCCAAATTGCAATAATACGAAATGCCTTTCTGACGAATCATCGTGACAATGTTGAACCAGTAATGTTTGTGGAAATATACGAGAGCCGGCTCCCGAGTCACCCATCTTCTCCCGTCGGATTCAATGACCAACGTGTGGTCGTTGCACCCGATGACAGACTGATCGGTGGTCTTGAGAACCATCGTATCCCGCCATGTACGGTGTAGGCTGCCGTCATGTTTATAACTTTGGATAGTGATGAATTCCCCCTCTTTTGGAAGGCGCATCACAGTCCCAACTTTCTATTTTGTATCTTCATTACAAGAAAACCATGACTGGTTTCTCTATTACTGTAAGTCATAACATAAAATAGTATAACATACTCACTGAAGATACTGGCAGAAAATATCTGATTTTTCCTAAATGCGCGTAGAATTAAATGTCCAGCCCCAGCTGAACTGCGGAAGTTTGCCACTCTTTGTAGAGCTGCCACATTTTTTGCTGGGGAACCGGGAAGGTGAAGGAATCAAAATCCGCTTCGTTTACCCACCGG
Source organism: Atopococcus tabaci DSM 17538 (assembly GCF_000429585.1). GTDB lineage: Bacteria > Bacillota > Bacilli > Lactobacillales > Carnobacteriaceae_A > Atopococcus > Atopococcus tabaci. The sequence continues at coordinate 2,410 of NZ_AUCD01000064.1, read as the reverse complement.
CAGTGTTCCGTCAGTTCGGTTTCTCCTTGCAGGACCGTTCCTTGGTACACATGAATCGTCCATTTCAAATGACTGAAAATATGCGTAACGGTTCCGATGGCTTCATTTTCCAATTCAGGAACAATGTGATACGTCTTTGAAGTATGTTGTTGGAGCTCGCGAATATCTTCTTCATCTAAAAGAGGCGCGGCTGCTTTGGGGGCAGGAAAAGCTTTCCAGCCTGATTCTTCATCCGAGACCAATGGGAATGTCCACATGTTGGCCAACAAGCCGGTCTGGGGTCTTTTCTCCAGGAGCCACTCCCCTTTGTCGTTTTGAATCATGAGCGCGGCATAGTTGACCGGCTTAGCTTTTTTCTTTTTGCTCTTGACTGGGTAATGCATCCACGTTCCGTTGTGGTAAGAACGGTTAAAGGCCTTAACCGGGCTCTGTTCTGGGTGATAATTGGCCGGCGTGCAGATGGTCGCTCCCAAATCCATCATTGCTTGGTTGAAATCCCCCGGACGTTCCGGATCAATGATGTGCCGCATAACCACCTCGAATATTTTGCGGCTGGATGGTTTGGCGATGTCTGCGTCAATTTCAAACAACCGGCTCAACACCCGCATAAGGTTTCCGTCCACTGCAGGTTCCGGGTGTCCGAAAGCGATACTCGCGATGGCTCCGCTCGTATACGGTCCAATGCCTTTCAACTTCCGGATTTCTGCCGTCTCAGAAGGAAACACGCCGCCGTAATCAATCATGATCTGGTTGGCCGCATGCTGCATGTTCCGCACACGGGAATAATAACCCAATCCTTCCCAAACTTTCAGCAGCTTGTCTTCAGGGGCTTCCGCCAAATCCTTGATGGTCGGGAAAGCCTTCATGAAACGATGGTAATACGGTATCACCGTATCCACACGTGTCTGTTGGAGCATAATTTCCGAAACCCAGATGCCGTAAGGATCGTTGGTCCGCCGCCACGGAAGGTCCCGCTTTTCTTGGTCGTACCAATCCAGCAATGTTTTCCGGAACGACTCGATGGTTTCTTGGTCCCACATGTCGATGCCGTATGTTTCTTTAAAATCGATCGTTTGTCCTTCTGTTTGTTTTGTCATTCGTTTTCTTCTTCCATTTCTTTTTCTTCTATGAACGCCTGAATGAGTTCGCCGTTGAACCCTTTTTGGTATAAATTCGCTTTTGTTTTTTGCCGGCGTTCGGCTGCTTCAAATTTCGAGTAACGTCTCCAAGCTTTTTCTCCTTGCTTACGGAGTGCGTCCATCTCTTCAGATTCCTCTTTTTGGGTATCCAATTCCCGTAGCACTTCTTCAATGATGTCGGAGTCGAACCCTTTCTGCATCAAATGCTGCCGTACTTTGATTTGCGTTTCTCTTGAAGAGCGCTTTGTGGATTTGGCGACCATTTTTTCACCTAGTTTGAAAGCATTGTCCACTTGCTCTTCATGCGGATATTCTTCCAATGCGTCTAAAATTTCCTCTGGAGAAATGCCTTTTTTCACCAATTCCCGTTGGATCAGTTGCGGTCCTTTGCGGTTGATGGTGTACGCCGTCCGGACATAACTTTTGGCGTACATCAAGTCGTTGATGAGCCGCTGTTCTTTCAATAGGTCGATGACTTCATCCGCCTGCTCTTCGAATTCGTGTTCAATCAAGTCCTCCCGCACTTGTTTTTCCGAGCGGAGAGCATAACTCAAATAAACCAATGCCCGTTGGTAGGCTTTGCGGCTGACATCTTCTGTTTCGAGCTGTTTCTGCAGTTCCGGAGAGATTTCCATATCTTTCCGAAGCAAATATTTAATAAGCAGGGCTTCATCCACCGCAAACGCATATTCGTCATTCAAGTAGATGTTGTACCGGCCTTTGCGTTTTTGGGCCTGGATTCGGGTGATGACGGGATGCGCAGATGGGGACGTCTGTTCCGGTTGAGAAACATTCTTTTCTTTTGGTGGCTTTCTTGGAACCTTTTTCTTTGGCTCCTCTTTTAACTCAGATAATCTTTTCGGAAGATTTTTTGGCATAGGGCTGCCTCCTCTCCTTTTCTCACGTTTCAGTATAGCACAACCAAAATCTCGAAGAAAATGGGTGGAGTGCATGGTATGTGTCAATACTTTGGCGGAAACTTTTCTCTAGAGATGGTAACTCTTCAATTTTAATATTAAAATGGCTCATTCTGTGTGTTTCATTACCCAAACATTTTCTTCAGTTGTCCCATTGGACTTGATGTGGAACTATAATTAGCTATTTCACCTATTTTAACCCCTATAGAAGGACGATGAATCTTTTTCAAAACAGCTCTAACAGCCCCTTTAAATTCAGGGACAATGGTTTGTTCAAATGCAGGTAGTTCCGCTCTCAAAGCTTCTAAAAGCGTTCCGTTTTTACGAGCTGAAATAATGGAAGCTAAGTTTCCA
>NZ_AUCD01000063.1 GCF_000429585.1 Atopococcus tabaci DSM 17538 | reverse complement strand
CGGTGAATATATCGACCAGTCTAAATATACAAAAGCTTGCGAAACATTGGATAATGGCTTCGAAGATGCCTTTCAATACACGGTTATCGGAAATGGTCACAATCGGCTAAAAAGCACCAACCTTCTTGAACGACTGAACCAGGAAGTTCGCAGAAGAGAAAAGATTATTCGGATTTTTCCCAACCGAACGTCTGCCAATCGATTAATTGGAGCTGTCCTTATGGACCTTCATGACGAATGGCTCAGTTCTACAAGAAAATATATTAAGTTTGATCAATGAGAGACCGGTAAAACATTGTATAGTATTTTACACAGGATTATGGACTTGACTGACAGTTATAACCACTTTCTTCTTCATAACAGTTAATATCATCGGATACATTTTTTTCTTTCTTAAGAAAGGGTTTTCTTGTTCTTTTTTCAAAAAATATGACGATATTGTGGCAAACTTAGGGTTGTGCTATCATGACTTGTATGAAACAAATTTAAGGCAGGTACTGTCATTAAGGGGGAAATGCAACATGGTTTTACCAAACTTTGAAGAAAACTTACGTAAATATGCCCAGCTTTTGGTGAAAAGCGGCATCAACGTGCAAGACGGACATACGGTGGTGTTATCCATTGATGTCGACCAAGCTCCTTTGGCTCGTTTGATCACGGAAGAAGCGTACAAATTGGGTGCAAAAGAAGTCATCGTGAAATGGGCGGACGACATCATCAACCGCGAGAAATTCTTGCACACTCCAGAAGAGGTGTTGACGGATATTCCGCAATACAAAATCGACGAATCGTTGGATCACATCAAAAAAGGCGCCAGCCGTTTGAGCGTGCGTTCTTCCGATCCAGATGCGTTGAAAGGCGTGGACAGCGACAAAGTGGCGGCTTACCAGTCTGCCTTCGGGAAAGCATTCCACGAACAGCGCAAAGCCACTCAATCCAACAAAGTGAGCTGGACTGTTGCGGCAGCGGCCGGCGCGGCTTGGGCTGCCAAAGTCTTCCCTGACTTGGAAACTTCCGAAGAACAAGTGGACGCTCTGTGGGACGCGATTTTCAAAGCGGTTCATTTGTATGACGAAGACCCGGTTGACACATGGGCACAAAAAGACGTCACATTGGAAACAAAAGCTGACGAATTGAACAAAGAACAATTCGTGGCGCTTCACTACACGGCTCCAGGAACAGACTTGACAGTCGGTTTGCCAAAAGGCCACCGCTGGGAAGGTGCCGGCAGTGACAACGTACGCGGCGAACGCTTCATGGCGAACATGCCGACAGAGGAAGTCTTCACCGCTCCGGACGCAAACCGTGTGGACGGAACCGTCGTCAGCACCAAACCATTGAGTTACGCAGGTGTGACCATCACCGGCATGAAGTTCACCTTTAAAGACGGCAAAGTCGTTGACGTCACTGCTGAAGAAGGCGAAGACGTGATCAAGAAATTGGTTGAAACCGATGAAGGTGCTGCTCGTTTGGGGGAAGTCGCGTTGGTTCCGGACCCATCCCCAATTTCTCAATCCGGTTTGACCTTCTACAACACGTTGTTCGACGAAAATGCGTCCAACCACTTGGCATTGGGCTCTGCGTACGCATTCAGCTTGGAAGGCGGCGTGGACATGTCTGAAGAAGAGTTGAAAGCAGCCGGTTTGAACCGCTCCACTGTTCACGTGGACTTCATGATTGGTTCGAAAGAAATGGATATCGACGGAATCCGTGAAGACGGCTCCCGTGTGCCAGTGTTCCGCAACGGAGACTGGGCGTAATTCGATCGTTAAAAAGTGGGCTCCCGCCCACTTTTTTCTTTCTTCTTACCTTAAGGAGGCGCTTGGCTCGATGAGGCCAAGCGCTTCTTTTTGTTTTTGTGGGGAGGTGGTCGCTTTGATGTCGACTCGGGCGGAAGAAATTTTCGAGTCGGCATTGAATGGGGATTGGGTGGCGACTCAAAGGAAGGATGGTTTCTGAGTTGACATTGAATCGCATTTGAATGTCGACTCGGCAAAAAATTTCCTTCCAGTCGCCATCGCTCCTTCTTTTTTGTCGCAATGATGGAAACTCGGAGGAGTTTTTTCGTTGAGTTGGGGTCATTTTAGAGTTTGGGCGCAACTAACAGGGAATTTTTTCTTGAGTTGGGGTCATTCCCTCTTTTGACCGCAACTCACATGAGTTTCCTTTTCGAGTTTACGCCATTTAAGTTTTTGACCCTAACTCAATTGAAATTTCATTTTGAGTTTCGCTCAAAGCTATTCGTCTCCCAATAAGAAAGAAGAGGCGCACGGCCTCTTCTCTCTGTTTATTGTAATGATGGAAACTCGGTGGAGTTTTTTCTTTGAGTTGAGCTCATTTTGGAGTTTGGGCGCAACTAACAGGGACTTTTTTCTTGAGTTGGGGTCATTCTCTCTTTTGACCGCAACTCAACTGCATTTTTCTTCTGAGTTACCGCCATTCAGGCTTTTGTCCTTAACTCAGTCAACATTTCACTCTGAGTTTCGCTCAAAGCTCAAAAAAAGAGCCGTCCTCATTCAGAGGCGGCTCTTTCCTTTGGTTGAATTAGATGTGGATTGGCATACCCAGTGCCAATTCCGCTGCATCCATGATGGCTTCCCCGATCGATGGGTGGCCTTGGATGGTCAATGCCAAGTCTTCAGCGATTTGACCGGTTTCGATGGACAAAGCGACCATGCCGCTCAAGTCCGCTGCACTTGGACCGGCAAGTTGTGCACCGACCACTTTACCGTCTTGTTCTTCATCGGTGATCAACCGGACAAATCCGTCTGTCTCGTTCAAGGACAAAGCGCGTCCGTTTGCAGCCAACGGGAATTTGCTGGCTTTGTAGCGTTTGCCTGCTTTTTTCGCTTCATCTGCGCTCATACCCACAGTGGCCATTTCTGGTTCTGTGTAAATCGCCATTGGGATCACACCGAGCGCTTCCGGTTCTTTTCCGGAAATGGCTTCTGCGACCACTTTCCCGTGAGCCATCGCTTCGTCTGCAAGCATGGTTCCTGGAACGATGTCGCCGATTGCGTAGATGCCGTCCACATTTGTCTGCATGCGATTGTCGACTTCCACTTTTCCTTCATCGTTCACTTTCACTCCGGTGTTTTCCAACTTCACTTTGCTCAAGTTCGGTACACGGCCCACTGTCACGACGGCAACGGAAGAAGTAACGGTTTGTTCTTTTCCGTCTTTTTCGTACGTGATGGTGATGTCGTTATCGGATTGTTCCGCACCTTTGATGTTGGCGCCTGTGATGATGTCGATGCCTTTTTTAGTGTAGCTCTTTTGAAGCAGGTCAGACATGTCTTTGTCAAAGAAGTGTGCGAGACGGTCTTCTTTTTCCAAAATGGTGACTTTCGCGCCAAAGTTGGTCAATACTCCGGCTAATTGAGAACCGACGTATCCGCCACCGCCGACGATCACAACGGATTCCGGCAACTCCGTGACGTTCAACACGTCTGTCGTTGACAAAATGCGTCCGCCAAACGGCATTTCTTCCAATGTGCGGGCAGAAGTCCCTGTTGCCAAAATGACATTGTCAAAGGTGTACTCTTCTGTCGTTCCTTTTTTCGTTTCAATGACCATCGTTTTGTCGTCTTTGAAAGACGCGGTTCCTTCGATGATTTCCACTTTGTTTTTCTTCAACAGCATGCCGACGCCGCCGGTCAATTTTTTGATGACTTGTTCATTCTTCCACTTTTGTGTGGCTTCCATGTCGATAGACACTTTTCCGGAGGACACACCGAAAGTTTGTGAAGTTTGTGCATCGTGGTAACGGTGTCCTACAGTGATCAGTGCTTTTGTCGGAATGCATCCGATGTTCAAACATGTTCCACCGATGTATGTGTTTTCAACGATTGTGACTTTTTGACCTAACTGGGATGCTCGAATCGCTGCAACGTAACCCGCCGGTCCAGCACCAACTACGATTGTTTCTTTGTGTGTATCAGAGGTTCCTGCCATGAGAATACTCCTTTTTTTATATAGTTTATTCGTGCCTGAGGTAATTGCCTCTTTTTTCACAAGCAACTGCGTGAAAAATGAAAGAGCTTTTTTCACCACCTCTATTATCATACTATTTTCAAAAAATTATTCAAGAACCATTCATCAATTCTTATGGTATTTAATAAAATTTAGAGAAGAGTATGTGAATTTTCTCCTTAATATTTATCTGGTTTCAACAAATACTGGATTTTCTCTAAAACAATTTGTGATACACTAGTTAGTGAAATCGTTACACAAAGGAGAGGTACCATGTCTTTTTCATTTAATGGCTTAGATCACATGTAGATTACGGCGCCGCTGGGAGAAGAAGCGGAAACCCGCCGTTTTTTCACAGAAATACTGGGCTGCAAAGAAATTGAGAAACCAGAAACGTTGAGTCATTTCGAGAGTTTGTGGTTTGAATTCGGGAAACACATTTTGCACGTCGGCCTGGACAAAGCCTTCCATCTGGAAATCGGCCACCGTATGGAATTTTTGGAATGGCACGACAAACCGGAATCGTTGATGACCGAAGCAGAAAAAGCCGTGCAAGGATAGGACCAATTTTGTTTATGACCGGGAGGCATTCCCGGTCTTTTTTTGTTTACCCATTTTTCGCTGCGCGTACAAACGCAGCCGCAGTTTGGCTGTCCACCACTTCGTAGTCGCTTTCGTGCGGCGGTTCGGCGTACCCAAACGACACATTTCCGATGGTGGCGGGGTCCGTCTGCCATCCGCGACACGAGCTGTGGACCTGAGCGATACCGGTTTCCTGCATCAACGGTTGCACATTGGACGCGTTGACGCCGCCTCCTGCCAAAATTTCAATCTGATGGCCGAAGCGTTGTTGGAGCTGCTTTAACAACTCGGTTCCCACCGGTGCAGTCGGCTGCTGGCCGCTTGTGAGTACCCGGTCGACGCCCAATTCAATCAAGGTCTCCATGGCTTCAAACGGATCCGGCGTCACATCAAACGCGCGGTGGAACACCGCTTCTTTTCCGTGGCGGTGCAACTTTTCCACTATGAGCCGGTTCTTTTTGACGTCCACCCTTTTTTCGCTGTCGAGACAGCCGAACGCCACGCCGGCAATCGGCAGAGCACACATTTCTTCCACGTCCCGCATTATCACGTGGAATTCCGTCTCCGTGTAACTGAACCCGCCGGCACGCGGACGGACCATCGGCACCACGGGGATCCGGACGGTCTCCAACACCAGTTTGAGCGAACCGATGGACGGCGTCAAACCGCCCAGATACAAGGCTTGGTTAAACTCGATGCGGTCCGCGCCCGCCTGTTCCGCCGTCACCGCATCTTCCACACTCCCACAACAAATTTCCACTCGTTTCCTCAATCTCTCACCTCCGTTTGGCGACAAACGCTTCATAGGGACGCAATTCCAAACTGTGCAGATTATACGTGCTCTTCATGTAATTGTTGATCATGGGCACCACTTTTTCCGAGTGTTTGCTGAGTTTGACGTGGATGTCCCTTCCGCTCACGTTCGCCACGACAATCCATGTTTCCCCTTTATAACTGCGCTCGTACGCAAAAACTGTCGGATGGTCCGGCGCCAACAAGCGGAAGTCACCCCAAACGACCAACGGATGTTCTTTGCGCAGTCGAATCAGTTCTTGGTACGTATAGAAAATCGAACCCGAGTCTTCCAGTGATTTTTCCACATTGATGCGGTCGAAATTCTCGTTTACCGCCAGCCACGGTTCGCCTGTTGTGAAACCGGCTTGTTCCGTCGTGTCCCACTGCATCGGGGTGCGCGCATTGTCGCGGCCTTTTGCATTGATGGAGAGCAGGATGTCTTTTTTGGACCAGCCCTGCGCCAGCCGTTCGTCGTACATATTCCGGCTTTCAATGTCATTGATTTGGGAAAGGTCGGTTACCGGGCGGTTCGTCATCCCGATTTCTTCGCCTTGGTAAATGTACGGCGTGCCTTTCATCAAGTGCAGAAGAATCGCGAACATTTGGGCGCTCTCCACAAGGTACTCCTGATCATCGCCCCACCTGGATACAATGCGCGGCGTGTCGTGGTTGTTCCAAAACAAGCTGTTCCACCCTTTGCCGTCAAGTTCGGTCTGCCATTTGGCCAGCACCTGTTTCAGTTCCGGCAGGTCCAGCGGTTTCAAATCCCATTTGGATTTGCCAGGCTGTTCGTCCAAGGTCATGTGTTCAAATTGGAAGACCATCGAGAGTTCGTTGCGCTCAGGGTCGGAATACAGTTTGGCGATTTCCGGAGTGGCGCCGTGTGTTTCCCCGACGGTCAAGACGTCGTAGTTCCCAAATGTTTCCCGATTCATCTCCTGCAAGTACTCGTGGAGTTTCGGTCCGTTGGCGGTGATGCCTTCGTCCGGCACCTTTCCGATGAGGTCGATGACGTCCATCCGGAAGCCGCCAATGCCTTTTTCAAGCCAAAAATTCATCATGTCGTACACTTCTTGGCGCATCTTCGGATTCTCCCAATTGAGGTCGGGCTGCTTTTTACTGAAGAGGTGCAAATAATACTGCCCGCTCGCTTCGTCGAATTCCCACGCCGAACCGCTGAACGTGGACTTCAAATCGTTCGGCGGGCCGCCATCTTCTGCCGGGTCACGCCAAATGTAGTAGTCGCGGTACGGATTGTCCCGCCCTTTTTTCGCTTCCACAAACCATTGGTGCTCGTCGGAAGTGTGGTTCACGACCAAGTCCATGATGATTCGGATGCCGCGCTGTTTCGCCTCTTCAATCAACTGATCCATATCCGCCATCGTGCCGAATTCCGGGTGGATGGCCCGGTAATCGCTGATATCATACCCATTGTCGTCATTGGGCGACTCGTAGACCGGACTCAACCAAATCGCATCGATGCCTAATTCTTCTAGATAATCCAATCGGCTGATGATACCGGGAATGTCTCCGATGCCGTCCCCGTTGGAATCTTGAAAACTTCTTGGATAAATTTGATAAATCACTGCATCTTGCCACCACTTCATCTCATTTCCCCTTCCTTATTGAACCGTTTTCTTTCTCTTCCATTTTGTCAATACTAGAAGGAAATTGCAAGGAAAGCACCGCGGCGCGACTGGACAATTTCTTTCTAAAAGAAATGAGGCCAACTCGGAGGAACTTTCAGCTTGAGTTTATGCCATTATCCAGTTTGGCACTAACTCGTTTGAAAAATACTTTTGAGTTGGCGCCATCGCGTCGATTGGCATCAACTCAGTTCGACATTTCTTTTGAGTTGGCCTCATAAAGCAGAATGACCGCAACTCGTTTGAAGAATCCATCTGAGTTTACGCCAAAAAAGACCGCCTCTTTTTTTGAGGCAGTCTTCAACAAGTTATTCCACTCCGGTGAGCCATTTGAGGGCTGGTTCCAATTCGTTGTTCCAGTAGTCCCAGTCGTGGGCGCCGGAGGATTCGCGGTATGCATGAGGATAGTTCAATCGATTCAACCATTCATGAAACGTGCGGTTGTCTTCGTTCAAAAAATCGTCCGTCCCGCAGGTGAGATAGATGTCCGGCCGAGGAGTGGATGCCACCGCCTGTTCGGCCAGCCAATGGACGTCCATGTCCAGCGGCATGTCCCTATAAGAGTCACCGCGGACAATGGCTTTCAACTGCTCTTCCGGTCCGGAATCACTGAAGGTTTCGTCCATCCGTTTGAGAATGGCGCTGGAGAAGGCGGCAATTTTCCCAAACCTCTCTCCATTTTTCAAGCCGTTGCGCAGGGCTCCGTATCCGCCCATCGACAAGCCGCCGATCCACGTGTCCTCACGTTTGTGCGACAACGGGAACAGGCGCCGGGTCTCTTCCACCAGTTCATCCGTGAGGAAGGCGCCGTACCGACTTGCGCCGGGGTTGTCGACGAAAAAGCCATTTTCCCCGTTCGGCATGATGACCGCAAACCGGTACTTATCCGCCAGTTCGACAATCCGGGTATTGTGAAGCCAGTCCTGGTGATCTCCGTCCCAGCCGTGCAACAGGTACAACGTCTTCAGCGGGCCCTCTTCTTCGTTTGAACCCTTTTGCGGATCATAAAAAGATTTTGTCTTTGTTGGAATGATGGCCGCAAATGTGGTTTTGCGTTGCAAAGTTCTTGACTGAATCGTTGCCGTGATGATCGCCATACCTATCCGTCCCTTCGCTTATTTGTTTTCAGGCACTTCTTCCCCGTTCAAAATGAGGCGGTAAGTCACGTCGGCTTTCAGAGAGTGGCGGACAGAGCAGTATTTTTCGTCACTCAAATGAATGGCGCGCCATACGCGATCGGCCGGCACATCCCCTTCCACTCGGCACACCATATCGATGGATGTGAAATAGTTTGGCGGTCCGTCGTTGCGCTCGCCTTCCATTTCAAACGTGAGGCTTTGGATGTTTTCTTGGTAGCGGCGGAGAACCATCATCATGTCGATGCCCATGCAACCGGAAAGTGCGCCGAGAACGGCTTCCATCGGGGAGACCCCTTTCCCTTGCCCGCCTGCTTTTTCGGTGGCATCCATCTGCATCTGTTGGCCGTTCACGTTGGTTGCGGTGAAGCCCATTCCGCCAGTCCATTCTGAAGTTACTTTCATCTTCTCTTCCTCCTTCGATTTGCTTGCTCCTTCATTATACGCCACTTTGCGCAATTAGAAAAACGGCGCAGGCAATTCAACACAAAAAGCCTACTCACAGGGAGCAGGCTCGTGTTATACGGAATATGCTTCGGTGATTTTGCCTAATTGGTTTTCCAACTCCGCCATCTGCACAAAACGGGCTTTGCGCAAGACTTCTTTTCCGTCCACAAACAACAGCAGCACCGGCACCGTGAAAATGCTGAAGCGGCCCGCGATTTCCGGGATGGTGTCGGCGTTGACTTGGCGGACTTGAATTTCCGGGTAGTCTTCCAACACCCGTTTCACTTGCGGCATCAGTGCATGGCACACAGAACAGTTATCGCGGTAAATGTATAGAAAAGCCAGCGGTTGTTCTTCTAAAAAGTGATCAATTTCTTCCATGTTGGTCGGTTCTTTAAAAGCTTGCATAAGCAACTCCTTTTCTGTTTTTTCTGGACAAACCGCCAGAAACGTGCGACAATAATGGATGTTTCGGACAGGGCCCTGTAGCTCAGGTGGATAGAGCAAACGTTTCCTAAACGTTAGGTCGGGGGTTCAAATCCCTCCAGGGTCGCTCACATACGTCTTTGCCAATCGATGGCAAAGGCGTTTTTGCTATTTGAATATCTTATGTCCTTTCCCCTTATTTTACCTCACTTTCTATAAAAAATAAAATACCCCACGTTATCCCTTTAAAAAGGGAACGTTTGTTCGTATAATAAAAACAAAGACAGCGGGAGGAGGTGAGGGAAATGACGGCGAGGGAATCGTCTCCTGATTACCCGGAAGAAGACATCGAATGGATTATTCCGGCCAAAGCGGGATACAAAGATCGGAAAATGGCGAAATGGGAAGGTTTTATCTTATCGGAACATGCGGAAATGATTCATGCGTTGAACCAGCAGAATCAACAACCCCGTCTTCCAAAAGAAAAACAGTCGGCGCAGACCGTTTCTACTTATTTGCAAAAAGCGTTTGAAACCAGGCAGCCGGTTGCGGTTCAATTGGATTTCATCGAAGACGGCGAATACGCGGAAGACATTGTCGGCGTGGTGAGTGGTGTGGACGGCAAATGGGTGCATGTGCATGCGGCCGATGATATCACAGCCGTTGAATTTGAGTTGATCCGCAATGTATCGTTTGTGAAGGTCGAAAAATGGTACAACCGCCCTCCTTTTGCAAAATAAAAAACTCGCAGCAGCGAGTTTTTTTGTCTCTTCTGTTAGTCGGTGCCGCTTTTTTCCCCGCGGTTGTATAAATAAAAGCCTAGTCCGATCAGGATGCCCGAAAACAGCAACATCCAAATGCGTTCGTCGGACGTACCGGCCAGACCAAAAATCAAGAGGACAAATCCTATTGCGAGAACAAAAATGCCTGTTTTCAACATCGTTTTCAGCTCACTCTCGTGTGGGTATTGGGACAGACGGCGGGTTCTCCAGTTAAAGATGCCCCCCTGAAATCGCTTTCTGTTCTTCTTCATTATAACTTTTTACATAGGGTTTACAACTTTCATGAAAAAAGCACCCGGAATGTTCCGGGTGCTTTTTTCTAGTTTGCGATTTTTTTATGGATATCGACCACTTCTCCCGCCAGGTCGCGGAATGTGATGGCGTTCATGATGTGGTCTTGGGCGTGCACCATCAGCAAGCTCATCTCCACATGTTCCCCGGATGCCTCTTTTGTCAGCATGCTCGTTTGGGAGTTATGGGCGCGTGTCAACGCTTCGTCGGCTTCTTTTAGCTTCGCGTCAGCGTTTTCAAAATTGCCTTCTTTTGCGGCATAGATGGCTTCCATAGCATTGCTTTTCGCGTCGCCGCCATTCATGATCAAGCCCATGATGGTCTGTAATGTTTCTTCCTTCATCTCTTCATTTGTCACGTGTGAATCCCCCTGTATGAAAGTTAGAATTTAAATGTGTTGCAGTGCTGTATCCAACACTTTTTCGCCGTTCATCATGCCGTAATCCTGCATGTTGATGACATCAACGACAATGCCTTTATCCGCTACCTTTTTCTCGAATTGTGATTTCATGAAGCGGACTTGTGGGCCGAGCAACAGGATGTCGACATTTTTGTTTTCCAAGTTGCTGTCTGCTTCGTTGGCGGAAACCGCGAAGATGTCTGCATCCAATCCTTTTTCAGCTGCGGCTTTCTGCATTTTGCTGACCAACAAACTTGTACTCATCCCTGCTGCACACACTAACATAATTGTTTTTTCTGCCATTCTTATCACTCCATTTATAGTATTGGTAAGCGCTCTCATTAAATGTTTCCCTCCGCGTCAACGGAGGTTCTGCATTGATTGACTGTGCATTCATTTTACTATGAAAGCCGTTTCAAGTAAAGGTGATTTTTTTGCTCTTTTCCCGTTTTGCAACCATTTTAACAACCTTTAATCCCTTTATGCTAATATAAAACTTATTCCGTACATACTTTTTTGCAAAAAGTATAGTCTTTTTATAATTCAAAGTACAACGACTGCTTCAGATAAGGAATCTCGTATTTTTCCGCCAGTCTTTGCATCTGGCGTTTGAAGGTTGCGTGTTTCAGGTTGCCGTCTTGAAACTTTTGGAGATTCCGTTGAAAGGCACGGACTTCTTTGTCATCCGCGATGTCTTTGAAATACCCCCACACATGCTGGGCAGCGTTGACGGCCTGTCCTTTTTCCACGTCTTGTTCCAATGCCCGTTGGATGGACGCATAAAATTCTTTCACAGGATATGCCTTTTTGTCTTTCAATAATTGCCGGATATCGTTGTACAAAGTGTGGGAATGTTCCAAGACCACGTACTTGTACCGCGCCCACTCTTTTTCCAACGCTTGGATTCCGCGTTGGGGCTGAGTGGCGTTGATGCATTTGATGGTAGACAAATTTTTGTCTTTCACTTCCAACATGATGTCGATGTCTTTGCCTTCCAATTTGTCGAAGTACTCCAGGAAACGGGTCCAAGTAGATGGTGTCCGTATGGGCGCCTACCCGTTTGTCGTCGGCCTGCTGGGAATAGTGGACCTTCTGGCGTCCGTCCCCTTCTTTCCATGTCTTTCTTGTTTCGCGGATCCAGTACACGTCGTCGTGCGGGTCGTCCGTCGGGTTGGCGGCATGATGCAGGTTGTCGTATACCACCGGGCTGCCGGTTTGGTGCGCCATTTCAAGGACCTCTTCCACGGTGTACAGGCGGTCGTCGTTTTCGATGATCAACCGGCGCTGAATCGGCTCGTCCAGACGCTTGAAGTTTTCGACAAACCATTGGCTGGCGGCTTCTTTGTCGCCGTAGATCCCGCCGACGTGCAGCACCATTTTGTGCTCGTACCCCACTCCGAGGCATTTCCAGCATCAAGTTATGGTAGCGCAAATCTTCGATGGCACGCTCCACCACGTCTTCGCTCGGCGAATTCAATACGGTATACTGGCCCGGGTGAAACGACACCCGCATCCCGCTTTGGTTGATTTTTTGGCCGATGCGTTCAAAGTCTTCCCGGAACAGCTCCCACCAGCGCAACCCATTGACCGGGCTGGATCCGAATGGAATCAAATCGGAGCTGATTCGGTATAACCCGATACCTTCTTCGATGTTGTAATCCACCATTTTTTCAAATGAATGCAAGTTGTGTCTTATTTTCACATATTTCTAAGAAAGCGTACAGAAAAAGGCTCTCCGTCGATGCAGGGAGCCTGATGGCAAAGTGGGTTAAATATCCGCTTCCGTATGAATGACCAGCACCGGACAACGGGCTTCAGAAATGACCCGCTGCGCCACCGATCCTAAGAAAAAGCGTCTGACTTTGGAAAATCCCCGGTTCCCGATGACAATCATGTCAATGTTTTCGTCTTCGGCAATCCGTAGAATTTCTTCATGGGCTTCGCCTGAGACAATTTCCCTCTCATGGTGAACCCCGTGGAAGTTGATCCGTTCTTCAATCGCATCGAGCAACTCCATGGTTCCGCGTTTCAACCGTTCTCCCGGTTCATTGTCACGGTCCAGACGGTCTTCGTTGATCCACAGCCGTTCCAACCGTCGATGACGGGAGACATCTTTTGCTTCGACGACCGACACAATTTTAATCATATAGTTTTGTTCTTGGGCGATTTCGATTGCTTTGCGCAGGGCATTCAATGAAGCAGTGGAGCCATCCACCGGTACGAGCAGTTTTTTCATTGCGCCACACCTCCTTTGCAACCGTTTTCTTTATTATACCACAACCCTTTTAGATACAAGAAAAAAAGAGCTATCCAAACTTGGACAGCTCTTCGAACTTAGACAATTCCCATCATGTATTGCACTGCAAGGGACACGATGACGACCAATACAGAAATGATGAATCCGTGCAGCATCGGGTTGAAGCCGGATTGTTTCATTTTGGTGAGGTCGGTTTTGAGTCCGATGGCAGCGAGTGCAGCAACCATCAAGAAGCGGCTGATGCTTTTGAGTGTGCCGGAAAATGCTGCGGAGAACAAACCTGTGCTGTTCAGCACCGCCATCAACACGAAAAAGACGATGAACCATGGGAACAAACTGGTGAAGTTGACTTTGGCGGACGCTTCCGTCGCCTGTCCGCTGGCACGCAGTTTCTTTTGTTTGATGCGCTGGCTGATAAATGAAAACGCCAGGACGGTCGGGATGATGGTCAGTGTGCGGGTCAGTTTCACCATGGTGGCGAAATCGCCGGCTGCTTCTGAGAAAGCATACCCTGCTGCTACGACACTGGATGTGTCATTGACCGCGGTACCGGTCCATAATCCGTAAGCCACATCGCTCAACCCCAAAGCGCGTCCCATAATCGGGAACAACAAAATCATGACCATGTCAAACAAGAAGGTGGAGGAAATGGCGTACGCGACGTCGTGGTCCTCCGCTTCGATGACCGGAGCCATGGACGCAATCGCCGATCCTCCGCAGATGCCGGTCCCGGCGGAAATCATGCTGGACAATTTCCAATCCAGTTTCAACACCTTCCCGACGAGGTACCCTCCGCCAAACGCGGTCAGCAACGTGAAGAACATGACGTTCAACGACATCCGGCCGACGTTCAAAATGGTGGCGACATTCAACGACGCCCCCAACAAAATGATGGCGAATTTCAAGATTTTTTTGGAAGTAAATTGGATTCCGGGACGATACACCGCAGCCAGGCTCCAGTAATGATTGATAAGGATTCCCATAAACATCGCAATGACCGAACCGCCGATGAAGTGAATCGGAAGAATCGATTCGATGAATTGCGCGACGGAAGCAATGACCAAGGCCATCGCAACTCCCGGGAAATAGCTGGACCACGTTTCCAGCATAGATTGTGCAGTCGTTGTTTCTTTTTTCAATTTTTTCACTCTCTCTCAACTGATTCGTTTCCAAATTAGTATACCTGTCCGGACGGGAAGTTTCAAATTGGATTCGAGGGAGGTATGCGTCAAGTTTTCCTCGGTAACCTTTATTCTAAATGACCCTTAATATAAATGCGGTTATTTGTTTCTATTCATTTAACTAAATGAAAGGGCTAGTTGGCCTATAAAGCTGCTTTTCGGACCATAATTGACGATAGAACCCGTTTGGATTGTTTGGGCCGTAGAATCTATTTTCTTTAACGCTTGACGGACAGCTCCTTTAATCTCTTCACCTAGTGATTCGACTTTATCTGTTATTTCAGCTGTTAAAGCTG
>NZ_AUCD01000062.1 GCF_000429585.1 Atopococcus tabaci DSM 17538 | reverse complement strand
TCCGGACCATTCTTCAAACAATGGAAACCTACCGCGAATCCATTCGGCATGCGTTCACGTATACCCTGTCAAATGGAGCGATTGAAGGAATGAATAATAAAATCAAAAATATCAAACGATCGGGGTATGGGTACCGGAACTTTAACAACTTACGGGCCAGAATTTTGATCAGTTACAAATTAACGGTGCCCCGTCACCAACCAAGGCCGTTGACATTCGAAGACGAAGAAGTAGCTTAATGAAAAAAAGAGGTCAAAGTGACGAATTCACTTTGACCTCTCAATAGGCTCACCAACACTATTTGACATAGAACCTTTTGTTTCCGTCCCTTCGATTCATCTGGTGGTTCCATCATACCATATTTTGAGAAAAAAACAGAAACCGGGATGGTGTCTGAAGACACGCTGTCCCGGTTTCTTGTGTAAAGAGATCGTGATTAATTCAAAATTTTAATGGTAACTGTGCGACGTCCCCAGCTGATAGCCTGGCTCACAGATGTGAAGTGGATGTCGATTTTGTTGCCTTTGATTGCACCGCCTGTATCGCCGGCGATAGCAACACCGTAACCCGGAACTTCAACCATTGTACCCAACGGAATGACACTTGGGTCAACAGCGATTACCATTGGATTGGTCCGCAAGTCAATTCCCATAGCTGTATGTGTGCTCAATCCTGGCTGGGCTGTGGAGTAACCTGTAGCAGAAACGGTCAATGTTTTTGTGCTGGAAGAAGACGATGTTTCTTCTTTTGGTGCTTCCTGTTTTTTCGTTTCTTGTTTCTGTGGTTCTGCTTTTTTAGCTGGTTCTTGTTTTGGCTGTTCTTTGGAAACTGGTTTTGTTTCTGATTTTTGAGCGTTTGATGTCTTCATGACAGAAACAGTTTGAGTTTCTTGTTTTGCTGCCGCCATCGCTGCCCGTGCTTTTTCTTGAGCTGCACGTTCTTCTTCCGCGATGCGTTTTTCTTCGGCAAGGCGTTTTTGTTCAGCAATACGTTCTTCTTCGGCTTGACGTTTTTCAGCCAATTGCGCCAATTCTGTGCGGTTTTCTTCAATCAATTGTTGCAAAGAAGCGACTTTTTTGTCCATTTCTTCTTTTTGCGCAACCGCTTCTTCGTTCTTTTGGTCCAATTGAGCTTTCTCTTCTGTCAACAATTCTTGCAGCTCAACCAATTTGTCGTATTCTACTTGGGCCGCTTCAATCTGTTCATTACCGGCAGATTGCAACGTCACCAATACGTATGCGCGATGCAATAAATCACTTATGTTTTCTGATTCCAGAATAGACAATACGACATTTTGGTTCATTTCTGTTGTTTGGATGGTCTGCAAACGGCCTTTCGCCTGCTCGACGCGCTCACTCACAAGTTGTTTTTGTTCTGTAATATCTGTTTCAGTTTTTGCAATGGTTTCTTCTGTTTCTTTGATCTCTTGTTCTAATTCATTCAAATGATCGTTGATGCCATTGACTTCTTTCAATGCTTGTGCAACTTCCGTTTGCAATTTGCTTAATTCAGATTGCTTCACTTCTTCTTGTGCATTGATTTCTTCCAACGTTTCTGCAGATACGGAATTGAGTCCAGCTGTTTGAAACAACGCTCCTACAACTAACATACCCACTAACCATTTTTTTGTCTTCACAAGAAATAACCCTTTCTTTTTCGTACATGTATTTGTTTTATCTATTGCTTGTTCACTTGTCATAAAAGCCTGTGCTTTTCTTAAGTCCTCCTGATTATAACGAATAAAAACTCAATTTGTGTTTCTCCTTCATTACTTTTTATTACAAGTTGTTTTCGAAAAGAACATTTTGTCACAATTAGAAATTTTTGAAACACGTTTCTCTCCTTAACGGAAACTCCATTATCGTATATAATGGTGGGGAGCTTTATGAATGAATAGGGGGAAATGAAGATGGTAAACTCAATTTATTACGCAGCGCCGCTGTTTTCGAACATGGAACGGATGTACAATGACTTCTTCGTGAAACAAATCCGGGAGGCGCATCCGGATATTTCTGTGTACGTTCCGCAAGAACAAGGTGAAATAAATGACAAAAATGCCTATGCCGATTCCATCGCCATTGCCAAATACGATACCGATGCCTTATTGGCCAGTGATTTGATGGTGGCCGTATTGGACGGTCCGGGGATTGATGTCGGCGTCGCGACCGAAATCGGTGTGGCATATCAAGCAGGCATCCCTGTATTGGGACTATACACCGACAGCCGCCAACAAGGCGCAACCAACCAGAAAAAATTGGATGCCTTGCAAGAAATTGCGGAGTCTCAGTTTTCTTATATCAACCTGTATACTGTAGGGTTGATTAAAATGAACGGCCGTGTACTTAATGATGAAAAAGAATTAATTGAAGCCATCGCTGAATACAAGTAACGTTTCCTATAAAAAAGGCTGTCTGTTTATGTAAACAGGCAGCCTTTTTTTGTATACTTTTTTAGTGAACGCGTTCGACCGACGATTGAAAAATATGTTTTTTGTAGTATACTGTTCAGATGGAGGCGCAAACATACAGATTTTTTCGCGTTTTGGAAAGCTCTGTATTTTGGGTCCTTCGACTATTATTTTTGGAGGTTTTTATAGATGAAAGAGAAAGCAACCGATCTGCTCCAAAATCTGGGCAGAACGTTTATGCTGCCGATTGCCTTGCTTCCGGCTGCAGGATTGTTGTTGGGGATAGGGGCTTCCTTTACAGGAGAATCTTTTATCCAGTTGTACAACTTGGAAGGCGTGCTGGGCGAAGGCACCTTCTTAAACAGTTTGTTGTCTGTGCTTCGGGACTCCGGAAGTGCAATTTTTGATAACTTACCACTCTTCTTCGCTATCGCAGTCGCTCTAGGTTTGGCGAAAGCCGCAAAAGAAGTTGCCGCCTTGTCTGCAGCTGTTGCGTATCTGGTGATGTATGCAGCTATGACAAGTACCATCGCCAACTTCGGAAACTTGGAAGAACTTCAACAAACACCGGGATTGGTAGGAAGTGTCCTCGGGTTTGATAACACATTGAACATGGGCGTATTCGGAGGCATCATCATTGGACTGATTGTTGTCTACCTTCATAACCGCTTTTATAAAATCGATCTTCCAGACGCCTTGTCTTTCTTTTCCGGAACACGTTTTGTTCCAATCATATCTGCCTTTGCAGCGGTATTGACAGGAATCGTGATGTCCTTCTTGTGGCCGTATGCCGGGGCTGCCATCGCCGCGTTGGGTTCATTGGTCGGTCGCTTGGGTTATGTCGGAACATTCCTTTATGGATTCATTTATCGTGCACTTATTCCTTTAGGTTTACACCATGTATTTTACCTGCCTTTCTGGCAGACAGCTCTGGGCGGAACAGCGGAAGTTGCCGGTCAAGTGGTGGAAGGTGCGCAAAACATCTTGTTTGCCCAGTTGGCTAATGGAGAACCGATTTCTCCTGACGCTGCCCGCTTCTTCTCCGGAATGTTCCCGTTCATGATTTTCGGGTTCCCGGCTGCAGCGTTTGCGATGTACCAGACCGCCAAACCGGAACGGAAAAAAGATGTCAAAGGGTTGATGGTTTCTTCTTCCTTGACGTCCATCTTTACGGGTATCACAGAGCCGCTGGAGTTTTCTTTCTTGTTCGCATCCCCTCTTCTCTACTTCGGGATTCACTGTGTATTGGCTGCATTCTCTTTCGTGTTGATGCACGTGTTGAATGTAGGGGTCGGTTTGACCTTCTCCGGAGGGCTGCTTGACTTCATTCTTTACGGAGTGCTTCCAGGTCAAGAGATGACCAACTGGGTTCCGGTGGTCATTGTCGGAATCGTCTATGCAGTAGTGTATTACGCAGTGTTCCGTTTCTTCATTTTGAAATTCGACTTGAAGACACCAGGACGCGAAGACAACACCACTGAATCAAAAATGTACACAAAAGCTGACTACAAAGCGAAAAAAGAAGGCGGTGCCGCCCCAGTTCAAGATGAAATGTCTCGCGACATCGTCACAGGTCTCGGTGGACCTGACAACTTGAATGAAGTCGGCAATTGCGCGACACGCTTGCGAGTGAACGTAAAAGACAGCAGTCTGGTAGATGAAGCTTTGCTGAAATCAACCGGTGCTGCTGGAGTGACGAAGAGCGGAAACAACGTTCAAGTCATCTATGGTCCAAAAGTCTCCAACATCAAGTCCAACGTGGACGAGTACTTGCAGTCTTTGGACTCTTCCCAATCATAAACACAACACAGCTGTGGATTCATCCTTGAATCCGCAGCTGTTTTTTTTCGTCAAGGTAACCAGATATTTAGACAAAGTTCCAGCCGATACAGTAAAATGAACCTAATAAGCAAACTGTTCAAGAAAGAGGGGAAATCATGACAAACCAACGAATCGGCATCATCGACGTCGGATCTAACACCGTTCGACTCGTTATATTTGAAATCGATAACTACTACTCCATGATTGAATTGCAGAACATCAAAACTCCGGCACGACTGGTGCAGTATCTGGATGACGAAAACCACATGTCCCAAGAAGGGATCGATGTATTGATTCAAATCATGAAAAGTTTTCGTGAAATCTCCGTCCGCTACAAGATTGATGCCTTGCTTCCGGTTGCCACACAAGCGATCCGGCAGGCAAAAAATGCAGACGAAATCGTCCAACAAATTACAGCCGCCACTGATATCGAAATGCGGATTCTCACTGAAAAAGAAGAGGCCTACTTTGGAAACTACGCCGTCCGCCACACCATGCACTACCCCGACGGACTCACCGTGGATATCGGTGGAGCGAGTACCGAATTGACACTTTTCAAAAATAAAGAAGTCCTCCATTCCCACAGTTTTCCATTCGGTGTCGTCACCTTGAAACGGAAATTCTTTGGAGGGAAAGAACACAACGACCCCAAAGCCATCAAAAAGGCTCAGAAATTTGTGGAAGAGCAGTTCAAAACGCTCGACTGGGTACCGAAAGCCAAGGTTCCACTTATCGGGGTCGGAGGAAGTGCGCGGAACATCGGTGAAATCCACCAGCGGCAAATCCATTATCCGATTGCCGGCATCCATGGTTATGAAATGAACCGTGAAGAATTGGAAACAGTTTTTGAGCTGTTGAAAAACACGACGTTGGAAGAAAAAGAAGATTTGGACGGCTTGAGCGAAGACCGCAGAGACATCATCATTCCGGCCGGCATTGTCTTTACAACGTTGTATGACACGGTAAAAGCTGATTGTTTCGCTCTCAGCAACCGCGGTCTGCGTGAAGGCATCGTCATGGATTACTTGAACCGGGAGTTCAACAATCCATTCAGTCTGCACGACCTTCAAAAACAAACAATCGAACGGACCGCCCGGCAGTACGGCATCCGCTCGCTCGGCTCGCGTCAGCGTGTGGCGATTGCCGACAAATTGTTTACAGTCTTGAACAACGAGGTTCCCTTGACCCAAGACCCGTATTTGAAAAAATTGATGCGCTTCGGTGCGTACTTGTACTTTTTGGGCAGCTACATCGGAGACGATTCAGAGTCGCAGCACACATTCTACATCCTCTCCAACAGCAACTTGCATGGCTTCAACCATAAAGACCGTGTGCGGTTGGCTTTGTTGGCCAGTTTCAAAAACAAGTCCTTATTCAACCAATACTCGCGTGATTTTCTGGGTTGGTTCAGTGACGAGGAACTCAGCACGTTGATGTACCTGGGCGGCATCATCAAATTCAGCGAAGCGCTGAACGACTCCCATGTCAATATTGTGCGGGATATCCACTTGGAACCATCCGAAAACAAAGAAGAATACGATTTGTATGTCACCTACACGGGAGACGTGCTTTCTGAACGATACCGCTCCAACAAGCAAAAAAAACACATCGAGCGAATACTGGATAAATCCGTCACGGTTCACTTTACGGAGGAACCCGCTTCTCAAGAAATCGAACAGTAACGAATGAAAGGAAGTGTTCAACAGTGTCAGACAAAGAATCCTTGGAACATGAACACCACCCGGACTACGAGTCCATCAATTTGGAAAATCCCGCTTATTATCAAAACCGGGAATTATCTTGGCTTTCTTTCAACCGCCGCGTCCTTGCTGAAGCGGAAGATCCATCCAACCCTTTGCTGGAACAATTGAACTTCCTTTCCATCGGCACATCGAATTTGGACGAATTTTTTATGGTTCGGGTAGCAGGTCTTCAAGATCAACTAAAATTACATGTCAACGAACGGGACACCAAAACCCAACTTTCTCCTGATGAACAATTGGAAGCCATCTCCGTCAAGAACCGGGAAAACCTTGACTATCAATACGATTTGTTGAAACAGAAAAAACAAGAGTTGGCTGAGCACGGCATCTTTTTTAAACGAATGAAAGAATTGAACGACAACGAACTGGAGCATGCCAAAGAGATATTCAACAATCAATATTTCCCGGCTCTCTCTCCTTATGGCATCGATGCGTACCGTCCGTTTCCAAGATTGAACAATTTGCTGCTGCATGTGCTGGTCCGCTTAAAAAAAGACAATGAAGTGTTCAATGCCATCGTGCCCATCCCCGGTTTGATTGACCGAGTGAGTTTGCTGGAAAACGGAGACGAAAAAGTAGTCTTATTCGCAGAAGACATCATCTCTCACTTTATTGACCGGTTGTTCACCGGCTATGAAGTGACACAGACGCTTGTTTTTCGGATCACGCGCAATGCCGATTTCGAAATCCAAGAAGCAGGCGCGGAAGATTTGTTGTCGGTCATTGAAGACTACCTTGTCAAACGAAAAAGCGGCCGCGCCGTACGCTTGGAAGTCGACACCCGTGACATGGACCCCTCTATGGAAGAAGAACTGATGTATTTGGTCAATGAACTGGATATTTTGGAACGGGATGTATACCGATTGGATGGGCCGCTTGATTTGACGGTGTTGTCAAAGGTCACGTCTCTGTTGAAGCCGTCACATCCGGACTGGGTGTATCCTCCTTTCAAACCGGTCACCCCGCCGGAGTTTCAAGGAGCAACCGTCTACGAACAAATCGACAAACAAGACATTTTTCTGCATCACCCGTATGATTCGTTTCAACCGGTGTTGGATTTTATTTTGGAAGCGGTGGACGATCCAAACACCATCGCCATCAAACAAACGCTTTACCGGGTAAGCAGCGATTCCCCCATTATAGAAGCGTTGTCTCGTGCTGCTGAAAAAGGCACCCAGGTCACGGCCCTCGTGGAATTGAAGGCGCGGTTCGACGAAGAAAGCAACGTCCACTGGGCCAAACAGCTGGAAGAAGCCGGTTGCCAAGTGTTGTACGGCATGCGGGGATTGAAAACCCATAGCAAAGCCACTCTTGTCGTGAAAAAAGAAAGCGGCCGGATTAAGCGCTATGCTCACTTGGGTACTGGAAACTACAACGACCAGACCGCGAAACTTTATACCGATATGGGGTTATTGACCGCTGATGACTCCATCGTTCAAGACGTGACTGATTTTTTCAACTACTTGAGCGGGTATTCAGAACAGCCGGATTACCAATTGTTGCACGTGTCTCCATATGAAATTCGAGATACATTCTTTGATGCCATCGAAGAAGAAATCCAATTGCACAAAGAACACGGTAACGGGCATATCATCGCAAAAATGAACTCGTTGACCGACAAAAAAATCATTTTGAAACTGTTTGACGCCAGCCGGGTCGGGGTGAAAGTAGAACTCATCATCCGCGGCATCTGCTGCCTGATTCCCGGAATCCCCGGAGTCAGTGAGAACATTACAGTCCATAGCGTTGTCGGGCGTTTCTTGGAACACAGCCGGGTGTATTACTTCCATCACAACGGCAGACAAACGCTTTACCTTTCCTCCGCCGACATGATGACCCGCAATATGGTGAAACGGGTGGAAATTGCGTTTCCAATTATCGACCAAGCCATCAAACAAGAAATTTTGGATATTCTGGCGCTTTATTTTGCAGACAACACCAAAGCATGGGAACAGCACTCGGACGGCCGCTACTATAAACGCTCTCCGCAAAGCGGCGAGCAGCCGTTGAGTGTCCAACAGGCATTGATGGAAAAGGCTGTGTGCGAAGCACATTAAATGATTAAGTACAAGAAAGAGGAGGCTGGGAATTTTTCCCGGCCTCCTCTTTTGTTTGTTTCAGATTACTCGCTGAAAGATTACCATTCAGCGATGGTTCCATCGTAGTTTTTCCATTTTGGATTCGTCCAAATCAACCCTTCTTGGGAAATTTCTTCAATCAAATCTTCGTCCAATTCTAATCCCAATCCCGGTTTGTTTGGTAAATCCACATAGCCATTCGTATACTGGAACACTTCTTTATTTTTGACAAAATCCAGCAAATCAAACCCTTTGTTGTAATGAATACCCAAACTTTGTTCTTGAATGAACACATTTGGCGTACATGCATCCACCTGCAATGTGGCTGCCAACGCTATCGGTCCATAAGGCGCATGCGGAGCAACGGCCATGTCATAAGCCTCTGCCATTGCAGCAATCTTGCGAGTTTCTAATATCCCCCCTACAAGCGCAACGTCTGGCTGGATAATATCGATAACTCCTTGCTTAAATATGTTCTTAAACGCCCACCGGGTATGCAGTCTCTCTCCCGTAGCCAAAGGCGTGGAGACATGCTGCGCAATTTCAGAGAACGCTTCTTCGTTTTCCGGAAGAACAACTTCTTCCAAGAACATTGGGCGCAGAGGTTCCAGTTCTTTCGCCAGTACTTTTGCCATCGGCTTATGAACTCTTCCGTGGAAATCTATGCCGATTTCCATATCAAAGCCAAATTTTTCCCTGATGGATGTCACTCTGTCGATTACATCTTGGACTTTCTTAAAGGAATCGATGTAGTGAAGTTCTTCAGTGGCATTCATTTTTATCGCAGTGAATCCTTTGTTGTAACGGTCTGTCGCTTGATCTTGTACCTCATTCGGTCTGTCCCCGCCAATCCAAGAGTAAACTTTGATGCGGTCACGCGCCGCTCCTCCCAATAGTTCATAAACAGGAACGTTGAAGTATTTCCCTTTTATATCCCAAAGAGCCATTTCAATACCAGACACAATCGTACTGTTAATCGGACCGCTTCGGAAGAATGAACGGTGCAGCTCTTGCCACAAGCGTTCAATTTCGAAAGGATTTCTTCCGATGATCCTATTGCCCATTTCATATGCGCCAGCTACCACAGTCTCTGTTTTTGTGCCGGAGATCATTTCCCCCCAGCCATCAATCCCTTCATCTGTACTAACTTTTACAAAAATCCATCTTGGCTTTATTTTATATACTTTTATATCTGTTATTTTCATTCTTAAACTCCTATACTTTGTTTTTAAACCCACACGCTCGAATAGTGCTTTCAGATTGGACTATACGGAAGGATTTTCTCCGTGAGCCGTTTCCTTGGCTGCTCTTCTTGGTTTGATTGCCTCGAAGTAGTACCAAGTTGCTCCGATTACCACGATCAAGGCAGGCAATGTCAGGTATAACGGGCCGACAAACGCCAGGAACACTAGAAAACTGTGTGTCAAACTTGTTGCTGCAAAAGATGAGATGAACAATGCTGCGCCGGCTACTGCAACTTCAATTCCTACAGAAGCTGCCAAGTCGGTAAGGATCGGCGCTGTAACTGTACCCGCATACAAAATTGCTGCTGTAGTGGCTAATCCAATGATCAGGTTCTTGACGAAGTTTCCTCGAGTAAGAGCCACAACTAAAGCCACACGGAATGGAATAACAGCCAAATCAGCAAACGGAAGCATTCTGTTTCCTGGAAGAATAAATGCTAAACCAATAGTCAAAGGAATGACGACTAACGCTGTAGTGATGACGTCTTGATTTCCTACTACAACTGCAGCATCCAATCCGATGAAGAGCTGTCTGTCTTTGAATTTTTCTTGAGACCATTGTTGAGCCGCTTCAGAAATCGGCATCAACCCTTCAACAAACAAAGAAGTCATTTTTGGAATGATGACCAGTACAGCAGCCATGCTGACACCCAGTTGCAAGGAAGAAGTAATGTCATATCCACCAAGCAATCCGATAGCAGCGCCCAAAATCAGGCCTAGAACGGCTTGGTCGCCAAAAAATCCTAAATATTTTTGAACGTCTTTCAATGTGAAATCAATCTTGTTCAGTCCTGGTATTCTATCCAACAGCCAGTTCAATGGCCATGCAATCAAAAGTGAAGAGGTTGCTGAAACTGTTGGCAGAGTCACTCCAGGGATACCGAAGAAGTCTTGAATCATCGGCTGGGACCAGTCAGCGATTTTAAATGTTGTGATCGCCATCACGACGGAAGCGCCGATTCCCAACCAGATGCTGTCCGTCACAAAATGAACCATAATACCTACAATAGCCATATGATGGTAGTTCCATATGTCCACATCCAACGTGTTGGTAGTTTTCGTCAAAAGCATTACGATGTTCACCACAAAAATAGCCAGTACCAAAAAGACGATAATCGGTGATGACCATGTGACTGCTGCGATAGAACCCCATCCTACATCAAGTACGTCTAAGTTGACTCCGATATTTTCAACCATCGCTTGAGCAGCAGGACCCAGATTCGAAGACATGTAATCTAAAATCAATCGGATTCCGGCAAAGCCGATACCCAAAGTCAGTCCGGATTTGAAAGCTGTTTTGATGTTCAGTTTGAATACTAATCCAATCGCTGTGATGATGACCGGCAACATTACCGTTGGGCCAGCCTCAATTAGCCAATTAAAGCCAGACATTATTGTATCCCACATATTTATTTCTCCTCGAATAATGTATTTTCATCCAACTTATTTCAAATGATCAATGATTTCTTTCAGCGTGTCTTGTTGTCCGATACCTGTAAGCAGAGACATTCCTCCCACTACAGGTGTGTTGATTTGTCCTCCAAATTGACCAGTTGTGACCACCAAATCATAGTTGTCGCCTTTTCCCGGTACCTCCATCAATTTGCATTGTTCCGTTGTGATATTAACGCCTTCTTTTTGTGCGTAAGTTCTGATTTTTGATGCCACGACTGTTGATGTTGCAATTCCGTTTCCACAAGCTACTAATACTCTTTTCATTTTATGATTCCTCCTAAAAATTTTTGTTAGTTCATTTGTTCTTCATATAAATAAGGTTTGATCAATGAGACCACTTCGTTTTTGTCATTGGAGTCTGCGATTTGTCTGGTCAATTCTGCGTTTTGGATAATCGACACAACTCTTTGCAACATTTCGATCTGACCATGAGGTTCTTTTATTGCCAACATCACTATGATGCTGATATTTAAGTCTTGTTCTGGGTTTTCCATGGATTGAAATACTACTGGATCGGTCAAAACGCCTATAGCAATCATCGTTTCATTGACCAAATCATTATTGGCATGAGGAATGGCGATGCCTGCTCCTTGAGAAGGAAGACCAGTAGGGTATTCTTTTTCTCTTTCCAATATTGCGTGAGGATAGTCTTCTTTCACGTATGCTTTCTCCAGTAACTGTTCTGATAAAAAGGTCAATGCCTCTTCTTTATGACTGAACGATAAGTTCGTAAAAACCAATTCTTCGTTTAACTTAAGATCCATTACGTCCTTCCCTTCCTTACCTTTGGAATACTGTATCTTCAAAGTATTTCAAAGAGTTCTTTAATCCTTCTTTGTTTTGATTGAGAATATCCTCCTTGTTGAACAGCCCAGAACCAATTCCTACAAACGAAGCTCCGTTATCAAAAAAGTCTTGGGCATTTTCTGCAGATACACCTCCCACTGCCATCAAAGGCAACTGTCCTAACGGGGACTGAATATCTTTGAAGAACGTTGGTCCGATAGCTGCAGCTGGAAATACCTTGATAATATCTGCGCCCTCCTTTTTCATCTTATATACTTCTGAAGGGGACATTGCGGCCGGGACAGTCGCCACTTGGTTACTTTTGCAAAAATCAAGCACTTCTTTTTCCAACTGTACAGGTGAAAGAATAAATTGCGCTCCTGCGTTCACAGCATTTTTAGCATCTTCCAGATTCATCACTGTTCCGGCTCCAATATGGAATTCGTTTCCATATTTTCTGGAAATGTCTTTCAATGTTTCAAAGACATCAGGAGAGTTAAGTGTAATTTCCAAGGCATACTTGTGTGACTCTGTTTCTTCATCAAGAACTTCCAATACCGTGTTGACTTGGTCGGTGGTGTACCCCCTCAAGATAACGGTAACTTTAGGGAATTCAGATATATTCATAGTTCTCCTCCTCTTTTTTTATTTATCCGCTTACATATTATTGAAAAGCTGTAAGAGATTTTGTTTATCATTTGTTTCCTCAATCAATCTTTTTGTATTTGGCTGGAGCAGTTGTTTATTGAGTTGAATCAACCAATCCACGTGTTCATTTTTTTCACCAGGCGCCAGTGACACCATCAAATAGTACGTTTGTCCATTGGGAGCTGTCAACGGCTTGCGGAACACATTGATCTGCACATCAGGTTTCAACACACCATCTTCAGACGAAGCATGTGGCATCAAAACTTCTGGTCCAATCAACAAAGATTCGTAGCTTTCGTCAAAGATTTCCCCGCATCTTCTTACGTAGTCCATGGTGACAGATTCTCTTTGGAGGAGTTCTGAGAACGTGATGTCTACAACGTCTTCCCATAAAAATGGCTCCTCGTAAATGGTGATTTGGCTGGTACTTTCAAGAAAAGAAGTGCTCTTCTTCTCTTCTAGCTCTTCCGTTTCGTCTTTTGAGAAAAAGCTGTAAAGTCTGGAGAACGCTTCTTCTTTTTTGTTTTCTTCCAAAAACTCACTCAAATAGGAAATGATGTACTTCGACTTTTTAGCGCTGTCTCGCTCAATATACTGATACACATTCTGTTTCAATTGTTCCTTTTCTTCTTGCGTCATTAAAGAAGAAACGACAAATGTATTTCTTTTGTTGTTAAGCGGCAACGTTGAAAACACGAAGTCTTCCTGGACCTTCTCCATATTGTATTGCCGCAAAGATAAAACTCGCTCGAATTTAATGTTCGGGAACAAATCCTTCAGGTGTTCCGTCAATAGTTTTGAAACCGACGTCCCACTCTTGCATACCACCACAGCGGTAAACGTTTTAGGTGTCAACCATTCGTGCTCTTCAATAATACTGCTGAGCACGATCATGGCAATGAATGCCGTTTCATCTTTAGAAAAAGGATGTTTCGTGAATACTTCAAACCGATGCATTTCTCTTTCGACTACATTATAGAGAGCTTCATACTCCGATATAAACTGGTCGGCCAAAGGATTCAACACACTCAATCCCAACATACTGCGGTAAAGGGCTGGATTCAGATGCCTCACCAGAGAATTTTTTATTTTTCTTTTATTGAAGAAATTGATAGCCAATTTGCTTTCTATACTCGATATGAACTCATCCACCACTGATTCTAACTGTTTAAATTCTTGGATAGACGAATCAATAGTGATTTCAGATTCCACCACATTGGAAGACAAGACCAAAAGAACCAGGTACAGCAAGTCATTTTCTTCTAGGAAGGTATAATTCCAAAATACTGAAGCAATGGTGATATATTCTTTCGTGTCGCGTAATTTATTGATTTCTTCAGAAAATTCACAGGATATGCTGAAATTTTTAATTCTTTCTACCACAGCTAAGGATGTATACGGCAAGATATCAAATATTTCATCAGAAAAAATAATTTCTAATCGTTTTTCTACTTTTTCTAAACGTTGCTTCAGAAAAGCGGATTCATTCTTATCAATCAAATTTAATTCTGACAAAAGAAAGTTTCCTATCGGTGTCTCCAACACTTTCGCCACTTCTCTATTCAGCAGTCTGCGCAGAGACAATTCATCCCCCATCACTTGATACCCTTCTTTGCGAGTATAAGTAAGCTCTATTGGTGCAGATACAAGTTGTTTTTTTATCTGCTTGATATCATTGAGTGCCGTATTTTTGCTGATATATACCAGATTAGCTAAATCCAGCAATGATGTGTACTCATTCTTTATCAACATTTTTAACAACATGAGACTTCTTCGAAAATCAACTGAAAAGTAGTTATAAATGCTGTCTTTATGTGGTCTCATCAACTCATAGACAGCTGCTATGTTTTTTTCTAATAAAGTGATTTCGTTTCCATCATTTATAATAATAGTTTTTCCACTATAGTGATTGATTCTTGAAATACTTTCTTGGATAGCAGAAGGATTTGAAGTTAATATTCGAATTAACTTTTCCATCTTTTCTTCTTTTTCGTTCAGTAAGTAAGCAAGTAATTCAACTTCTGAGCTTCCTAGCACACTCTCTCCCCTCGCTTTCAACATAATTTTAGCACAGAAAATAACACTTAAATTTTTGTTAATCACAATTTTAGAAAACCTTTGCATACTAAATTGTGATGAACGATGAAATTAAATATCCCGCTGCTTCATTCAATCGGCAAAAGGAGGCTGGGACAAAAGGTCCTGGATTCTAAAATAAAAGAGAACTTACATTTTCTGTCAAAGAATTTGTAAGTTCTCTTATTTTATTACATTATTTTTTGCATATTTCTTCAGATTGTTGGCCATCAAGACCAACCCGATGTCTGTTTTTACCTTCGATTTACCCCTTAGGTTAAATCGAGTGAACCCTAAATTAGCCTTTATCTGGCCAAAGACTGGCTCAACATCAATCTTTCGTTTGGCAAAGATTGTTGAACCTTCTTTAGATAAAAGCTTTTCTGCTTCTGTATTTTTCAAAATTTGATACTTCTCATTATAGTAAAGCGCCT
>NZ_AUCD01000061.1 GCF_000429585.1 Atopococcus tabaci DSM 17538 | reverse complement strand
GAGTGGTTTTGGGTGATAGGCAGGACGACCGTCCTGAGTCTCAAAAATTTTAAAGTAATGATCGTCTAATGAATCGACAAAGTTATAGATAGAAAAAACAATATGGTTGGGATCAATACAAGTAGATAATTCTAATGGAAGTGAAGTTTGATTCATGTTATATTGTACGTACATAAAAAGCACCCCTTTAATGTTTAGTGTCGTTACTAATATTATATCAGGGTGCTTTTTGTATGCCTAATTATATATAGCAAAAACGACGAGAAAATTAGTTAATCTAATTTCTCGTCGTTTTTATTTAGTGGCTTTTGTCCCAGCCTCATCTTTTTTTAACGTCCGGCAGATATCAGTACTCTTCTTCTGTTTTTGGAGTGGTGGATGTTTCTTTTTTAGCGGGCAGATAGAAGGAACGGTTTTCCAACCCAAAGATCCGTTCGCTGAACGTTCCCGGTTCTGTTCTGCTTAACGCATCGTTCAACATATTGATGGTCGCATCCAAATTATCGATTTGGTAGAGAATTTCTGCTTCACGAAGTTTCGGACGCACTGGAGAACCATATTCCAGCTCCCCGTGGTGAGCGAGCACCATATGTTTCAACAACAACACGTCTTCGTGTTTCTCGTCAATTTTCAACGCTTGGCATGCCTTGGAAATTTCTTCATCCACCAGAACGATGTGCCCAATCAAATTCCCTTCGAGTGTGTACTCAGTGGAAACAGGGCCGCTTAATTCAAAGACTTTCCCTAAATCGTGCAGAATCAACCCCGCGAACAACAGGGACTTATTGATTTCTTTATACTGGTCTACAAGTGTTTTGGCGATATTCAACATGGAAACTGTGTGGAACGCCAATCCCCCTGCAAACGCGTGGTGAAACCTTTTAGCGGCAGGACTTTGAAAAAATTCTTTTTGGTGTTTGTTCAACAAGTAGCGGACAATTCGATTCATGTTGGCATTGGTGATGTCAAACAACGCCTCATGGAGAACTTCTATCATATCTTCTTTTTTCATCGGTGCGCGCTCAACATACAAATCCGGATTATCCGGCTCCCCTGTTTTTGCCAAACGCATAGAGAAAATTTTCAATTGCGGATTCCCTTGATAAAGTTCCCGCTTGCCGTGTACTTTCACAACTTTGGAAGCCTCATACTTTTCGATGTCTTCATCGGAAGCATCCCAGAACTTGGCATCCATCTGCCCGCTGGTATCTTGAAATGTGAAGGCTATGAATTTTTTTCCATTTTTGGCAATTCGCACATCAGCGGATTTAATCAACAGAAACAAGTCGACGTTCTCCTCCATTTGGTACTCATATAATTTTTTATCCATCTCCTGCTCCTTCCCCTACATGTTTATTCAGGTGACTTTTTCTCATTATAACACGGTCACGCCAGCTTGTTGAAATTCTTCCATCGCTTCTTGGTCAAAAGTAAAATATAAAACCTGTGCTTCCCGGCTGATGTTTTCCAATAAGGCCCACATACGACGTTTCCGTTCCGGATCGAAGTTGACAAACCCGTCATCGACCAATAATGGAAGTTCCATCGTGTCAGCGATGTTTTTGATGAAAGCCAGCCGCAAACAGACATACAATTGTTCTGCGGTTCCTCTTGAAAGTTCCGAGGCATCATACAACAAATGATTCTTATGGCGAACCCGCATAGTGTCTTCTTCCAACAGTATCTGCGTGTAATTTCCATCAGTCAACTCTCGGAAATATTCTTCCGCATCAGCGATGGTTCCGGGAAGCCGGTCTTTCTTGGCATAATTCAGTGTCTGTTCAATTAAATGAGCTGCCACCTTCAAGCTTGCCCATTCATCCACCAACGTCTGAAGTTCACTTTTTGCGTTTTCGTACTCTTGCAATAAGACCGCGTAATCTCCTCCCTCTTCCAACTTACGGATATCGACTTCTCGTTGAATCTTTTGGTTTGTTTGTTCGTCTTCCTCATTTTTCAACTGCATCATTGTCTGTTCTTTTTCTTGTATTACTTCGGACAACTCTTCTTGGGATCGGAATGCTTCAAATGTTTCCAGCCATTCTTCCAGTTGGCTTTTCAGCAACTCCAAGCGTGCTCTTTTTTGCTTGAGGTCTTCCCGAGCGGCATATTTTTTCCGAAATTCTTCTTCCGTTTCTGCTTCTACCGCCCGCAGCAAGCGCCTTTTCTTTGTCTCGATTTTTTTGATTTCTTGAATCAGCCGTTCCAGTTCTCGGTTTGCTTCTTTGAAGCGGGCGATGTACTCTTGCTGCCTCTTTTCTTCTTCTTTTACTGACTGGAAAATTCGTTTGACTTGTTGAAAAAGATCTTGGTAGGAAGAAGACAGGTCTATATCTTCTTCAAAGACCATCAGAGTTTGTTTCCAAGTTTGAAGAGAGGAAAGCAAGTCGTTTAGCTGGGTTCTTTTTTCGCTCAAACTTAATTCATCGTCGCGGATGGAAGAAAGATCCTCTTCTTTCGTCAGCGTCTCTTCCATCGTCCAGGAATCAGGGATTTGCTTTTGTTCCTTGAGTTGGTTCCACTGGCGAGAGACCACTTCTTTTTTCTGCTGGTATTTTTCTTTTTCTTGCTCGACCTCTCGCCGTTGTTGTTCAATTTCATCTGACTGGGCCAATTTCAAACGCCAATTTTTTCGAATCTCCGTCTGTTTGATGTAATCTTCGTACGAATACGGAGTTGAAGCGTCCAACGGTTCTGTCTTTTCTTGGGAAGCTGCTCTTTTTTTAAAACTGAATACTCCGATAAAAAGCCCGATTCCGACAGCGATGGCCAACCAGTTCATCGGTACCGGAAGCAAGAAACTCAATACAAACAGCCCCACTCCGCCTGCAATGGTCATCCATTGAAGACTCCCTGTCCTTTTCGTTTGATCTGCAGCAGACGAAGAATCTTCTCCTGCTTTTCTCTGGTTCGACAACTGTTCCATCTGTTCGTATTCTTTATTGGTCCAAAGCTGATTTTCCAGCGCATCGATTTCTTCCGATAACGATTGTCTCTTGTATTCCAACAACGACAATCGGTTTTGGGTTTCTTCCAATTGTTTTTCCAACTGCTGCGCTTCTTTCGCTTGCCTGGAAATAAGTTGACGTTCTTCAACAGTCAGTTCTCCCGGCATATCCGCAATCGGGTTCAAGCCCAGCCGCAACTTTTCTTTCAGCAAACGTTGTTTCATCTGCTCTTCGTCTTCTTGAAGTTGCTCAAGCGTCACAATCTTCACACGGATGTCTTCCAATTCAGTCTGCATGGCGTGGAATTGGTCTTCGTTTCGTTCATAAAAATCCAACATTTTGGAAGGACGATACGTTTCTTGATACTGCCGGATTTTCTCCTGCTCGTGAATTTCACCGGTACGGAGTTCTTCCAACTGTGTGTTAAAGTGGTTTAATTGATGCAGCCCGTCTTCTGGAAGCATCTCTATATCTGCACGCTGTAGCTCTTGTTGGAGCGTACGCAGTTCCTCAAACCTTGACCATTCCCTGGCCATTTGTCTCAATTGAGACAAATGGCTATCTGTTTCATTCAATTTTTCCCGAATGTCTCGAATGGTTTGCTCAATGCGTTGTTTGTCGTTCACAAGTTCCGTGTACTGGCTATTTTTCTTTTTGGCCGCTTCCACTTTTCGGCCCTTCTTTTCTACGTCTTTCATCTTTTTGTTGATGTCCGGAACGCGGCCGGTTGGTTTGTACAGTTTAGAAGCCTGGGTATGGAGACGATCCGCTTCCTTCAAAAATTGTTCCGTCCCCAATGTGCCCGCACTCAAAAAATAACGGTTTAATTTCTCTTTCGTCATGCGGTCAATATGCTGGATGCCGTCCAGGTTGATTGAATAAATCGATTGATACCACTCTCTGTCCATTCCGTACAACAATTCATTCAACAAGGCATCTGATCCGGTGGTTCCATCCTCTAAAAAGACCGTTACTTCTCCGCTGGCTTTTCCTTTCACGCGTTCGATGGTCACTCTGCCGTAACGCGTATCCTGCACCAACAATTTTCCGCCATAACGGGAGTCTGTTTTTGGTTCATAACGTAACTCTGCGCTTTGCCGATGCGGAAAACCGAACAGAACACTGTGGACAAACGACATCAACGTCGTTTTCCCTGCTTCGTTCCCGCCGTAAAATATCTGCATGGAATCGGCCACTTGAAATGTTTGATCCACCCATTTCCCGTAACCGTAAATTTCAACTGCTTCAATCTTCATCTTCATCCACCCCCATTACGGCATAGAGATGTTCCAACGCTTGCTCCACAATGTTTTCCCTGTAAAATTCATTCCGAACTTCCAATAACGATGCCTGTCTGGCTTGTTGGAAAAAATCACTGGTAACGTCACGAAAAACACCGTCTTGCTGCACTTCTTTAAGCGCCTTCGCCCATTCTTCCGGGAACAATGCTTTTAAAGCCGGCATTTTATTTGCTGTTTGTTGTTTAAGTTTCACTTCATTGACCCATACAAAAGCCGCATGTTCCCTTGCGGCCTGAAAGGCTTCGGCCAATTCTCCATTTTGAATTTTTCTTCTGACGTTCTCCGGCACTCCGCCATCGTCGACCAGCGTCAATGTCAAGAAGCTGCTGGTGTTATTTTCTTTTTGTCGGTCGACGATTTCTTTTATGGCTGAATACACGTCTTCTATCGTCCATCCAATTTCGATGGTGATTTCTTCGTTCACCCATTCAATTGGGGCAACCGGTTCAAAGTGGACCGTCTGTTCTGTCTTCGTTAGATTAACCATCAAGAAACCTTTCGGCTCCGTTTCCTTTTTGTTCCTTCCTTGAAGGCAGCCCGGATAGTAAGCCAATGGACGTTCAGAGACTTGTTGACGCTTATGTATGTGTCCCAGTGCCCAGTAATCATACTCTTTGCTCTGGAGTTCTTGTATACTGAACGGCGCATAATGAGCGTGCTCAGAATGATTTCCTTCTGCGTAACCATGCAGCATGCCGATGTGCCAATCAACGGACGGGTCGCGGTGCGGGTACTGAAGAATTTTTCGTTCTGTGATCCATCGTTGATCGTAACTGAATCCTGAAACTGCAATCCGTTCGCCTCGCTTGGTTGTCAAATAGGCTGTTTCTACATTGGAGTTGAACACAGTCACATTTCCCGGCATTTCTAATTGCATTTCTTCTTCGGCGAGAAAATCGTGGTTTCCGTGAATGATATAGACAGGAATCTCCGCCTCATCCAATCGTTCCATTTCTTCTCGGAACACAGCTTGTGCTTTGATGCTGCGATCTTCTAAATCATAAATATCCCCCGCTAACAATACAAAGTCTACCTTTGATTGGATAGCCGCATCCGTCAAAGAACGCAGCGCATGAAAAGTAGACTGGCGAATGGACTGCCAGACATAGTCGGGTAGTCCTTTCAATCCTGAGAATGGGCTGTCTAAGTGTAAATCGGCTGCGTGTAAAAATTTAGTCATTATGGCCTCCTCTCTACCCTTTCTTTAAGATGGGTACATACGTTCTTTTTGTCGGTTGAAAAAAGACTCACCTTTCCTTCAGCGAGTCTTTTTTCTTGTATCCATTATCTTGATGGAATCAAAATTAATTTGGATGCTTCGTTTAATTTTCGTAAAGTTCGCGTACTGGTTGTAAAATGATTCGGTTCAAGTCATCGATGAGTGTACCGATTTGTTGTTCTGCTTCCATCAAGTTTTTGATGGCTTCGTTTTCTCCGACTTTCGCAGACAATTCTTGTGCGTTTTGCACTTCTTCTTCAGAGATTCCTTCGCCGCTCATTTGTTTTTGCTGCAAGGAAACTTGTAGGTTTCGGAATTCTTCGAACAATTGACTTGTTGCTTCGTCCTGCTGAATTTGTTGGAAAGAAGCTTCCAATGTTTTATAAGCCTCTGTTTCTCTTATTTCTTTTTCCAATTGATTTGCAGTGTCGTATACATTAACTGTCATGTCTGCAGTCCCTTCATCTATATTTGCACGTTTCCATGCGTCTTGCCCAATTGTAACACGAACGATAGCCCCATTCTACCATATTCATTGGTTTTCTCACTCAGTTATGCGTTCCCTGAAGAGATTGAACAAGTCGCCGGCTCTTTCCCGGACGTATTCAGCACCTTCTTTGAATTGCTCGCCCACTTTGCCCATACCTTCTTGCAACTGACCCCAAATCGGTGCCTTCTCTGCTTCTTTTGCTGAAACGACTGCTTCTGCATCCGGCGTATTGAAGGCCGTCATTGAAGTGTGAGGCAAAATGGCTTCCATTTCTGCTTCCAACAGCTCCCCTACTCCTTCCGAACTGTAAGAAGTCAAATGATGCTCCGGTGTTGTATGGTCAAAGCCCATCCAACTTGTCACGACGATATCCGGTGTGTAGCCAACAATCCACTGATCTGCTGCACCGGTCCCAAAACCAGTCTGTGTAGTCCCGGTTTTCCCAGCTATTTGGTATCCATCCGGTTGGTTGTTTGCTGCCGTTCCATAAGAATAGACTCCTTGAAGCATACTGTTCATTTTCTCTGCCACTTCAGGGGTGGTGACCCGTTTGCTGTCAGGTTCTGTATTGTCCACCACTACCGCACCGGTGGCATCGACAATTTTTGTGATGAAATGCGGTTCCATCCGGTATCCGTCATTTGGAAATACGCTGAAGGCACTCGCAATCTGCAGTGGTGAAGCTCCACCGTCCATACCGCCGAGAGCGATTGAAGCAAGGTTCTTATCGCCTTCTTGAACATCGATTCCGAATTGTTCGACTTTCTTGATTCCGCGGTTCAAGCCGATTTCATTCAACAACCATACGGTCGGAGCATTCAAACTCTCCGCCACAGCTTCATACATCGGCACTTCCCCCGATTCAGAATACCCGTTCAAGTTGGTCGGTTTGTAATTGTCTTCTCCATAGGTAAGTTCCCGGTCAACCAACATATCGTCCAAGTCATATCCAGCTTCCAGTGCCGGTGTAAACACACCCAACGGCTTCATGACCGATCCCGGTTGGCGCCGCATTTGAGTGGCCCGATTGAATCCTCGGAATGTGTATTCACCGCGTCCACCTACTACAGCTGTGACACCTCCAGTTTCTGGGTTCAACGCAACGGACGCACTTTGCAGCAGGGTGCCGTCTTCTGCATCGTCAAAATAGGCGTCGTTTTCATACACCTCATCCATCTGCTGCTGGTGCTCCTGATTTAGAGAGGTGTATACTTTATACCCATTATTCAACAAATCTTCTTCGTCGATGCCGTACGTCTTGATAGCCTCGTTGATGACCGCATCAAAGTAATAAGGATAGCGGTAACCGTCTTCGCTGTCGTACGCATCCACCAAC
This sequence comes from Atopococcus tabaci DSM 17538, assembly GCF_000429585.1. Classification (GTDB taxonomy): domain Bacteria; phylum Bacillota; class Bacilli; order Lactobacillales; family Carnobacteriaceae_A; genus Atopococcus; species Atopococcus tabaci. Next base: position 7,778 of record NZ_AUCD01000061.1, on the reverse strand, counting down.
GTCAATGAGCTTTCCTGTGCAGCCGTTTTTTCTTCTGCAGTGATGTATCCATTGGTTTCCATCAACGCCAGCACGACATTGCGTCGGTCAATCGCTCGGTCATAATTGTCAATCGGGTTGTAGTTGGACGGCGCTTTTAACATTCCTGCCAGCGTCGCTGCTTCAGAAACATTGATTTCTGATTCGTCTTTTCCGAAATATTTCAGCGAAGCATCCGATACGCCCCATACCCCATTCCCGAAGTAAGAATTGTTGAGGTACATTTCCAGTATTTCTTCTTTTGTGTACGTTTTTTCGATTTCAATGGCCAAAAATACCTCCTTCAGTTTTCGGATCATCGTCTGATCCGCTGTTAAGTAAGCATTTTTGGCGAGCTGTTGCGTGATGGTGCTCCCACCCCCCACGATATTCCCGCCGTTGACGACATAGCCGACAGCTGCACGCGCGATTCCGATAGGGTCGAAGCCATGGTGATTGTAAAATCGTTTGTCTTCAGTCGATATGACCGCTTCTTGGATATGTGGAGAAATTTCATCTAATGGAACAAACGTCCCTTTCTGGGCATACAGCGTTCCTGCTTCTTCTCCATTTTGATCGTAGATGGTGGTCGTCTGTTCCAATCCTGCTTTTAACGCGGTCACATTGGTTGTCTTCGCCGACACATATAAGTAAATCGTTCCGACAAGACTAAGAACCAACATAGCGAGAATCAGCACTTTTGTCACATGATACTTTTTCCATATTTTCCGTCGTTGGTTTTCCCAACGAATTAAGTAGGGCCGCAGCCACTTCCAAAATTGAATCAGGTAGTCTTTCGCCCGATTCATCAAAGCTTTCCAGTCCATAATTATTCAACCTCTTTTTCTTTGTCTCGTAAAAAGTGAAGATTATCCTTGACTAGTTTACCAAAAAAAGTGTGGGCTGACATCGTTCTTAAGAAGGATAAAAGAAATCTGTCACTTCTCGGACAAAGTAGCATCGTCCAGTAAGTGACAGCGTAAAGAGGTTATAAAAATCATTGAGTGGAACGCTCTTGCCAGTTTGCGCCCAATTCATCCATTTCTGCGATAATTTGATGGATTTCAGCGAGGTCTTTTGCGTTGGCTCCGCTGGCAAGCGGGTGCCCTCCCCCGTCGTGTCTGGCCGCCAAGCCATTGATGACGGGCCCTTTTGAACGTAAACGGCACCGAAATACCCCGTCTTCCTGTTCCACAAATATTCCCCATAAAGTGACGCCTTCGATTGTTCCCGGCAACGGAACAACCGAATGCGTGTCGGCATCCGTCAATCCGAAACGGGAAAGCGTCTCTTGAGTCAGCACAATTTGAGCGGCACCGGAAGGCCGAATTTCCAAGTTCTCCAACACATATCCGGTCAATTTTGCCACTTTTGAATTGATTTGGGTCAATTGATGATTGACTTCGGTATGCGAAAAACCTTGTTCCATCAGTGAAGCGGCTGTCCGCATGGTGTCAGGTGATGTGGCATCGTACAAAAAGCGGTTGGTGTCACCCACAATACCGGCGTAAAGCAGACGTGCAGCCTGGGCATTCATTTTTAATTCTTCTGGAAAAGCCAACCAAAAATTGGCAATCATCTCGCTGCAGCTGCTGGCGGAAGGGTCAACCCATTCTGTTTCGGCGTATGCATCTTCACCTGGATGATGATCGATTTTAATCAGACGCTGTCCCAAACGGTAACGGTTGTCATCAATTCGGCCTTCATTCGCCGTATCTGTCACAATCACAAGTGCGTTGTGATAATCAGAAGGCTCTGCATGATTCATTTCAGCCAGGAATGACAAATTATCCGGCAGGCTTCCCACAGAATAAATGCGTTTAGCGGGAAACGAATTTTTTAGCAGCTCCGCCAGTCCTACCTGTGAACCAATCGCATCCGGGTCCGGCCGGATATGGCGGTGGATGATAATCGTATCGTATGTACGGACAGCATCCAGTATTTCACGTTGTGCTTGAGTCACTTTTTCTGATGGTTTCACTTTTCTTCCTCCTACGTTCGCTGCATGATCTGACAAACCAACACAGCTTTTGCGACTGGTATGTTTTCTGCATACACATTTACATCCAAACGGGCAGATTTCCTCCCCATATCAAATACTTTTGGTTCAATGACAATTTCACTGCCCATTTGAATCATTTTGAAATAATGGAGGTTCATCTGTTCTACCACTGCGTTTCTTTTATCCATAAACGTCAAAAACTGGTAAACAGCATCAGAGATGACTTCGCTAAGCACGCCAAACGAAATGGTGCCTACACTGTTGGTCATCTGCGGGGTGACTGGGAATTTATAGACCACTCCGTTTTCCTCTGATTCACTGATTTCCAACAGTTGGTTAATCTGGTCTGCAATCGTATCTCCCATCTGCGGTTGCCGCTGGGCGGATTGCATCGCCTTCATCACATCCTGCCGGGATACAATCCCCTTCAAGGTCAAATCATCGGCAAGGACCGGCATCACTTCGAGCCCGTCCCAAATCATCGTATGTGCCACGCTGGCGACACTCATATGAGTGCGTGCGTAAAACGGATTGCGTGTCATTACCCGTTCAATGCTCATACGATCCGGCTTTCCAATGACGTCTTTGGCTGTTACAATTCCAACCAGTCTTTTTTGCTTGTTAACTACTGGAAAACGCATATGTCCGCTCTTTTCGTTAAGCCTGCGGTAATCCATCACTGTATTTTCTGTCGTCAAGTAATCAGTTTTTTCGATTGGCGTATAAATATCTTCCGTCAACATAATTTCTTTTTTAATCAGTTGATCGGTCATAGCTCGGTTAATCATGGTGGCCACGGTGAAGGAATCATAAGATGTTTTGATCAGTGGGAGTTCCAACCGATCCGCCAATTCGACAATTTCATGACTCGTGTCAAATCCTCCTGTAATCAGGACTGCAGCACCGTTCTCCAAAGCCAGCTTTTGAGCCGGCTCTCTGTTCCCCACGATCATCAAGGAACCTTTGGTGATATACCGGATCATCGCATCTTCTGTCATCGCTCCGATGATAAATTTGTTGAGTACTTTATCCAAACCTTTGCTCCCGCCCAACACATCTCCTTCGATGATGTTGACGATTTGAGAGAAAGTCAGATTTTCAATACTCTCTTTTCGTTTCTTTTCGATTCGAATCGTACCAACACGTTGAATCGTCGAAACCAATCCTTTCATTTCCGCATCTTTAATGGCACGATATGCGGTTCCTTCACTGACATCCAATTGCTTGGCAATCGTTCGGACAGAAATCTTCTCTCCAACAGGAAGGGACTCAATATAAGAAAGGATTTTACCATGTTTCGTTGTCATAGTTATCGGCTCCTGCTATAAGCGAATAGGTTCTCCAATTTCTGGAACAACCCCCACGCCTTCTGGTAATTGTTGTATAAACTTTTCAGGGTCTTGCTTGATTAATTCAAATGTATTGTAGTGGACGGGCACCACTTGCTTGGCTTTCAGCCATTCAGCTGCCAAAACCGCATCTTCCGGCCCCATCGTGAAGTTATCCCCGATAGGAATGAACGCCAACTCGATGTCGTGAAGCCGGCCGATTAAAGAGAGGTCAGAAAACAATGAGGTATCTCCTGCATGAAAGAGCGTTTTTCCATCCGCGGTAAACAGGAATCCAGCAGCAAGCCCCAAGGTGAACGGTTTCCCGTCAATCTCTAATGAAGAACCGTGAATCGCACGGGTCATCTTGACTGTTCCGAAATCGAATTCCCTCTTTCCTCCCATCTGCATGCCATGGGTACGAAGTCCTTGAGTAGCAAGATAGTCTGCGAGTTCTACGTTTGCAATGACCAAAGAATCGTTTCTTTTGGCAATCTGCACCGTGTCTCCGACATGGTCGGCATGAGCGTGCGTCAACAAGATAACATCAGCCTCGACAGCTTCCGCGTCTAAATCGCTCAGCTCATTGCCTGTAATGAAAGGATCGATCAGCAAATGCGTGCCGTTATTCGTTTCTATGCTTACTGCGGAGTGTCCATGCCATGCTGCTTTCATGTTGCATTCTCCTCTGTATTAATATAGTTTCAGAAATCTGTACCAATCTGTTTTCATTATACCTGTCCCGTACACCTCGTGCAAACTCTTTCATTCTGTATGGAGACGGTCTTACTAGTCCCAGAGCGGCAGCTCAATATTCTCATATAACAGCGGGTCCAAGCCTGTGACGGTAATTCCCAGCAGCCGCACACCTTTCGCGAGGGACCCGATTTCATCCCATAAATCTTCGGCAATGATGAATAACTGTGAGTCATCTTTAATATAATGGGGGTAGGTTTTCCGTCTGGTCAATGTTTCAAAATCTTCATACCGAACTTTTAACACCACGGTTTTTCCGTGTTTTTGATTTTTCTGCAACGCCTCCATCACTTCTGAAGACAATATGCGCAACTGCTGAACCACTTCTTCTTCCGTACGCAGCATGTCGGCGAACGTGTTCTCTTTCCCCACTGACTTCCGGTCTCTTACAGGTGAAACCGGAGAATCGTCTATTCCTCGGACTTTTCGATAGAGGGAGTACCCCATTTTCCCAAATTCCTGAATAAGTTCCAATTCACTCTTTTGGTATAAGTCCTCCCCCTTATTAATTCCTAGTTCATGCATGCGTTCCACTGTTTTAGTCCCCACACCATAAAACTTTTCAATTGGCAGTGCCATGAGGAAGTTATGTGCATCTTCAGGCGGGATGACCGTGATGCCGGCCGGCTTTTTAAAGTCAGAAGCTACTTTCGCAATAAACTTGTTGTAGGATACGCCCGCCGAACAGGTTAAGCGCAATTTTTCCCATATGTCTTTTTGGATGCGATGTGCAATGATTGTCGCACTTTTTATATTTGGTTTGTTTTCTGTGACATCCAGATAGGCTTCATCCAAAGAGAGCGGTTCGATCAAGTCGGTGTACTTCCGGAATATTTCGCGTACCCGCCTGGAAATCTGACGATACAAATCATATCGGCCGGGAATAAAGATCGCATGCGGGCACAATTCATACGCTTTTTGGGCAGGCATCGCCGAATGAATGCCATACTTTCTGGCTTCATAACTGGCTGTGGTCACTACTCCTCTGCCGCCGCTTTCTCTTGGATGACGGGCAATCACGACTGGCTTGCCTCGTAGTTGAGGATTCTCCCGGATTTCTACGGAAGCATAAAAAGCATCCATGTCGATGTGGAGGATTTTCCTGGATGTGTCCCGTTCCGGTTCATCAAAAATCAACATCCCGTACTGCATGTCTTCACCGCCTTTTTCCACTCTCATTATAAGGGAAGAGATAGTAAACGTCTATTTTTCAAAGAAACCATTCAAAAAAGACCGGAACTATTCTCCCGGTCTCCATAAATATCGTTTTATTAAATCAACCCATCCAGATCCAGTTCATTCATCGGTTTCACATCATAAACTTGTGCTTTGATGGTTTCAAAATTGAAGTAATCATTGACTGTGATGCGCATAATCTCTTTCACTGCTTGGTGGTACCGTTTTGGTCGTCCTTTTTTCCATCGGTAGGTAAAAAGGTACTCCCATAAATCTTTTTCATTGATTTTTGCATACCCCAAACGTGTAAATTCTGATGCTTTTAACTTCAACCAATCCTGATACATCGGATAGTCCCGGTCGAGTGGTACAGTCATCCCTTTCCCTCCTTCACCATGCTGAGCAGTCTGAACGATAATTGCAAAAAAGAGGGCATCCGCCCTCTTTTCAAGAAAGAATCTTTCTCTTTCATGCTTTTACTGTTGATCTGTGGTATCCGACTCGTTGGTGCCCAAGTCGGCAGCTGAAGCGGACGTTCCTTTTTGGACTACACGTGCGATTGCACGGCGTTCAAATGTCAAATATATCCCTTCACAGTCCAAGACCACTGTGTTTGCTTCTGCATTGACTTCATCAATGATTCCGTGCAAGCCGCCAATGGTCACGACGGAATTTCCTTTTTGCAAGGAATTCAACATATCTTGCGTTTTTTTCGCTTGTTTTTGCTGCGGACGAATCATCATGAAATACATCAAGACGACAATCAGCAGGAAAGGCATCAAACTAATTAAAAATTCCATTTCTTCCATTCCTCCATCTTTGATTCGAATATTTAAATACTCAGTATCCACTACCTTTTTCAGAAATCCTTTGCGTACAGGTAAGGAACAGGCATTTGCTTGCCTATGAAATTAACTTTACCAAAGTTTTGGTTGGAATACTACTGATTTTGGGTTTTCTCTCGAAAAAATTGTCAGAAACATTTAAAAGTTTTTCGCGTTTGGTTTATTATACCCGTACTCCTCAAAGAACGCTTCTTTGAACTCCAACAAGTTGTCTTCACGGATGGCTTGACGCACTTGTTTCATTAAGTTAATCAAGAAATAGACATTGTGGTAGCTTATCAGACGCATACCAAACGTTTCATCTGCTTTAATCAAGTGCCGCAAGTACGCACGCGTGTAATTGCGGCATGTATAACAGCCACACTTAGGATCTAACGGTGTAAAGTCCCGGGCAAATTTCGCATTTTTCACAACGACCCGTCCTTGAGAAGTCATTGCCGTACCATTACGTGCAATCCGAGTTGGAATCACACAGTCGTACATATCCACTCCGCGTATAGCCCCTTCAATCAAAGCATCGGGCGTACCGACTCCCATTAAATAGCGCGGTTTGTTTTCAGGCAGCAACGGTGTGGTGTAATCCAACACTTTATACATATCTTCTTTCGGTTCGCCAACAGACAATCCTCCAATGGAGTAACCGGGAAAGTCCAGCGATACCAAGTCTTTTGCATGCTGCATGCGGAGATCTTTGAATCCTGCACCTTGGACAATCCCAAACAATCCCTGCCGGTCAGGGTTTTGGTGAGCTTTCAACCCACGTTCAGCCCAACGCGTTGTACGTTCAATGGATTTTTTCACATAATCATAACTTTCATCAAACGGTGGGCATTCATCAAAACTCATCATGATATCCGATCCTAACTTGTTCTGAATCTGAATGGCTTTTTCAGGTGATAAAAACAATTTGGATCCATCTAGGTGACTTCTGAAATGCACGCCTTCTTCTTCAATTTTCCGGCTGTCACTTAACGAGAACACTTGAAAGCCGCCTGAATCAGTCAGAATTCCTTTGTTCCAGTTCATGAACGAATGAAGACCGCCCGCTTCATCCACGATGTCTTCTCCGGGACGCAACCATAAATGATATGTGTTGCTCAGGACAATCCCTGCTCCCATTTCATCGACGTCTTCCGGAGAGAGCGTTTTGATGGTGGCTAAAGTACCTACAGGCATGAACATCGGTGTTTCAAAAGTTCCGTGAGGAGTTGTGATTTCTCCTAAGCGCGCGCCTGTATGCTTTTCTTTTTTTATCAATTTATACGTAATCGGTCCGTTTCCCATGGTGTCACTCCTTCTATATTAGTCAAGTCCATAATCCTGTGTAAAATACTATACAATGTTTTACCGGTCTCTCATTGATCAAACTTAATATATTTTCTTGTAGAACTGAGCCATTCGTCATGAAGGTCCATAAGGACAGCTCCAATTAATCGATTGGCGGACGCTCGGTTGGGAAAAATCCGGATAATCTTTTCTCTTCTGCGGACTTCCTGGTTCAGTCGTTCAAGAAGGTTGGTGCTTTTTAGCCGATTGTGACCATTTCCGATAACCGTGTATTGAAAGGCATCTTCGAAGCCATTATCCAATGTTTCGCAAGCTTTTGTATATTTAGACTGGTCGATATATTCACCGACTAAAGCATTCTTAGCT
>NZ_AUCD01000060.1 GCF_000429585.1 Atopococcus tabaci DSM 17538 | reverse complement strand
TCTAGGCACTCGTAATTCAAGAGTTCCAACGCGAGTCGTAAAGTCACGCTCGTAGTAGCCATTTCGTTGGCTTTTTCGGCTTTCAGATCGTTCATAGTCTTCAGCTTGAATGTATTCAGTTCGCTGGTTTTCCATCAATTGATTGAATACAGTGGTCAAAATGTTTTTAGAGACATCGTCTTTTACAGAATTTTCAATAATACTTTGAACCTCTTCATTGTTCAGTGTAAAATGTACTTGGGTCATGTAAAGTCCTCCTGGGTATGTTTTTAGTGGTTAAAAACATTGTACCGTAAAAGGGCTTTTACATGGCCTTTTATCTTTTACACAATTATATAGACTTTATCCATAAATCATTACCGGGATAAAACTGGCTCCTAAATACTTTAAGAAGTTTTTTCTGTTTTTCATAACTTTCCCCCTTTTTCATAGTATATCAAAAACTTTTTTCTTTCTTTGCATATATTTCCTTTTCTCTTTCTTCAAGGGTATGGCCATTTCGAAGTGACAACGTGGTATAATCCAATTGAACTAACTTATGGAAAAAAATTTATTGGCAGGAGGAAAATATGTATACTATAGAATCATTACTGGCCAAATATCAGGACAATTTAATTAAAGTTGACGAGAAAAAAGATTATTTGGATGTTCTCAAGGATTTAGTAGACATAGAAGAAGTAGATTTACACATCCTCCATCCTGTCCAATTGAAAATCATAGAAGAAAATATTGAAAATTCAGCTGATTGTAGCAAGAACCCGATAAAATTGCATTTCTACAGAGTAATCAGGAATGACAAAAGCGGCCTCTATTATAAAGAACTGGAAGATGCACAAAGCCTTTCATACATGCCATACTTTAAAGAGCCTACTGTTTTCGTAATACATGAAGAATTTCGAGGGTTGCAAGAAACCAATAGCGAATGGCTACATAGAGACTACATTATGCTGCGCGGAGTTACTCAAAAAGATATTCAAGAAAAGAATCGGCACTTGTTTAATTATTTGTCGTATCTCTCTGCTTGGGACGAGGCAGACACACGCAATTAAAAAAGTTTTAAAATGAGAGCGGGACAACATGCGTTTAGACCCGAACCACTGGAGCGAATAAGCGGATGAGGGGCGAAGCCCCTCGAGCATTATTCTAAAGGAGGCACTGTGGGCAGATGCCCAAGTGTATCATGACTGTACATTGCTAAAGCAACTACAGTCATGACAAAGTGGACGTCGGGTCTGCATTTTGGAGCGCATTTTCGCTAGCTTATTCGTAAACGCAGAAGAGGTCGGGACTATTGTCCCGACCTCTCCATTTGACTTCATACCAGAAAAAGATATTGAAGAATTGACTTAAACCAGCCCTGTTAGAAAAGCCAATAATTCATACTGCTTTTCTTCAGGCAGCTGTTTGATTTGAGTGATCAGTTTTTGTTCCACCGGGCTTATTTCTGAATTGAAAAATTCCGCCATACTCACCCCTAAAGCTTCACAAATACGGGCGAGCGTCTTTAGAGACAATTTGTTTGAGTTATTTTCAAATGCAGAAACAAAAGAGAACGAAATGGTCAGCGAATCAGAGTAACCACATTCAATGCTTTTACCTTAGACAAAGATCAGCGTATTCCTCTGCTGGTCTTTGTCTTTTTTTATTATATTTGACTGGATAAAGATGATGGGGGTCTCTTTGGCAAGCATTCTGATTAACATCGTTCCTTCTTTTCAATATACTGAAGGTACAATCATGGCTATGAATTTTCAATGGTGGAGCACATGTTTTCATCAGGAGGTTCTATGGATACATTCATTTCAGAACAGAGTTTGCCGGTGCTCATCATCCTTTTCCTTGCTTCCTTGGCTGCTTTGTCGAAAGCAACCGACTTTTTGATTGATCATGCGGTTGTCTTATCCAAAAAATTTGGCATTTCTGAAATGATCATCGGTGCCACTATTGTTTCCCTGGGGACCACTCTTCCTGAACTGGCGATTTCCATTTCAGCTGTCTTACAAGAATCAACCGATTTGGCTTTGGGGAACGCCGTTGGTTCTGTTATCACCAATACCGCTCTCGTTCTGGGCGTGGGTTCACTGGCAGGAAGCGTCCCGGTTTTGCGCAACACCTCCGGTCGCCTGCTCTTTTTAGTAAGCGCTATCTTTATTCTTGTATTTGGAAGCATCCGCTCATGGGGCGGAGATTTCTTCTATTCGGATGGTCATCTTCCTCGCTTGATAGGGTTTCTTTTCCTTTGCGCTATTCCCCTCTATCTTTCTTCTCCTTTTTGGACTTCTGAAAAAAAGATAAGGAGGCACGAGTCAAAAGAAGGCGCTCCGATTAGGAAAAAAGACTTATTAATGGAAGGCAGTCTGATTCTTTCCAGCGGCGCCGTGGTGGCTTTTAGTGCCGCGGTTTTGATCTCCACCGTCTCGACTTTAGCCGCACGCTTGGGCGTCTCGAAGGCCATCATCGCTGGAACGGTCATCGCTTTTGGCACCAGCCTGCCGGAATTAAGTACCACCTTCACTTCTGCTCGCAAAGGGTATGGCGGCTTGGCCATGGGCAATGTATTGGGAGCCAGCATTTTGAACATCCTGCTGGTCCTAGGTGTTTCAATTTCTGTAAGCCCCGGCGGTCTCACTGTTCCTGCTCTCTTCTATCGGGTTCATTTTCCGATTGCTCTTTCAGTAGTGGGAATACTCACCTACTTCATTTTCAATACCCGAAAAATGGAAATCAGTAACCGAGAAGGGCTGGTTTTACTAGCCATCTACTTGTTCTATCTCTTCTTCAATCTCGTTGCATAATCTGCCGGACCGCAAATAAGAAGGAATCAGACAGTTTGCAGCTGCCTGATTCCTTTTTGATTTGTCTGGTTTTATCGTCAATCCGCCAAAAAGCCTTTGACGACTTTCAAGCGGGTGAATTCTTCCCGGTCTTTTTCTTCCAATGCATTTTCGATTTCCTTTTTTGTGTCCTGCAGTTTCGGGATGGAAATGTTCTTCAATGCATTGGCCCGCTTCTGCGTTTTACGGATGTTGTTGGCCAGGCGGTAAGCCGAGTTTTCAATCATCGACAGTCGAATCGTCAGCTCTTTGACTTTTTCAAACGCGAGCCGCGCTTCGTCCAACGATGAATTTGTGCTGTAAAACGAGTACGTTGGTTTGGAAGGCGTTTTGTCGTATTCAACCAACGGGATTTCGGTTCCCATGACACTGCGCACTTTCAGCCGTACGGAGTCTTCCACCGGCACGGTGGCGGCGATCTCTTCCACATACCGGATGCCGGACTCAATGTTGGCACGTTCCAGTGCTTCGTACGCCGCCCGGTACGTTTGGTCGATTTGGCTTTGAATCTCATCAGCCTGCTTGACCAGCGACATGATTTCATTGATCAAAATCACTCGTTTGCGGTCCAACAGACTGTACCCTTGGATGGATAATGCAAGCGATTTGTTGACGTTCATCAAGTTCCCTTTAGTCGGAGCGATGTTTTCAGCCAATCAAATCACCCTCCCGCGTGTGATTGTAGTACTTGTCCAGCAATTGGGTGTCGATGCGATCCAGTTCCTCCCTTGGAAGCATCCGCAACAGTTCCCATCCGTGTTCCAGTGTTTCGAGGATGGTGCGGTTTTCGTCCTTTTCCTGGCCAATAAAATGCTGTTCGAATTCACGGCCGAATGCCAAATACTTTTTGTCTGTCGGCGCCAGGTCGTCTTCTCCGATAACCGAAGCCAGGGAACGCACTTCGTTCACTCGGGAATACGAAGCGAACAACTGGTTGGCGACGGATTGATGGTCTTCCCGGGTGTAACCTTCTCCGATTCCGTCTTTCATCAACCGCGAAAGCGACGGCAGGATATTGATGGGCGGGTAAATGGTTTTCCCTTGCAGGTCCCGATCCAATACAATCTGCCCTTCCGTGATGTATCCGGTCAAATCGGGTATTGGGTGGGTGATGTCGTCGTTCGGCATCGTCAGAATCGGGATTTGGGTCACCGATCCCGGTTTGCCTGCCACAATGCCGGCGCGCTCATACAACGTCGCCAGATCACTGTACAGATAGCCCGGATACCCTTTCCGTGACGGGATTTCTTGTTTGGTAGAAGATATTTCCCGCAGCGCTTCACAGTAAGATGTCATGTCGGTCATGATGACCAAAATGTGCATTCCCCGGTCATATGCCAAATATTCGGCAGCGGTCAACGCGACCCGCGGTGTCATGATGCGTTCCACCACCGGGTCACTGGCCAAGTTCAAAAACATGGTCACGTGGTCCAACACACCGCTTTCTTCAAACGTGCGGCGGAAATAATCGGCGACATCGTGTTTGACGCCCATTGCCGCAAAGACAACCCCAAACTCTTCCCCGCTTGTTTCACCAAGATTCGCCTGACGGACAATCTGGGCTGCCAAATCATTGTGCGGTAGACCGTCTCCGGAAAAGATCGGCAGCTTCTGGCCGCGGATCAAAGTGGTCAACGCATCAATGGCGGAAACGCCAGTTTGGATGAAGTTTCGTGGGTATTCCCGCGAGACCGGGTTCAACGGATCACCGTTGACGTCCCGTTTGGTCACATAGTCGATTTCTCCCAGTCCGTCAATCGGTCGCCCGACGCCGTCAAAGGTCCGCCCTAAGATTTCCGGTGCCACCGGCAGCTCCAATGACCGGCCCGTGAGACGGGTATGCGTGTTTTCAAGTGACATATCCGCCGTGCTTTCGAATACCTGGATAATAGCTTTGTCTTCATATACCTCGATGATTCGTCCGAGTTTGCGTTTGGTCCGGTCGACGGTGAATTCCACGATTTCATCGTATGCTGCGTCTTGAACACCTTCCAGCATAACGAGAGGGCCGCTGATCGAATCCAGTCCTAAATATTCAATTGTCATCTAAACCCTCCTCCTTATGCATTCGTGTCAATCAACTGGTTATAAAAGCGGTCAATGTCTTCTTTGTATTGGTCTAAAGCGTCCAATTGATCGTTCGGGACATCGTATTTGATGGAAACGATGCGTGAGAAGATGTCGTTGCGCAGCAATAGAGACATCGGCATCCCCATCTGTACCAACGCTTTGGAACGGCGGTACAAGTAGAGGATGACTTCCATCATTTTTTCTTGTTTTTCCAACGGCACCGCGGTGTCTTCCGGGTGGAATGCGTTTTGTTGGAGGAAGCCGAGACGGATGACCCGTGCGATTTCGATGATCAGCTTTTGGTCATCCGGCAGCACATCGCTTCCAATCAGTTTCACGACATCCATCAACGAACTTTCCTGATGCAGGATTTCCATGATTTGGCGACGCTTGTTGACGAAGTCCGGTGAAATGTTGTCCCGGTACCATGCAGACAAGTCGTCAACATATTGGCTGTAACTGTCAAGCCAGCTCACGGCAGGATAATGGCGTTCGTTGGCGAGTTGTTTATCCAATCCCCAAAAACAGCGGACAAATCGTTTCGTGTTCTGCGTCACTGGTTCGGAAAAGTCCCCGCCTTGTGGAGAAACCGCACCGATGATGGAGACCGAGCCTTCCGTCCCATTCAAGTTCTGCATCAAGCCGGCCCGTTCATAAAATGTCGCAATCCGGCTCGCCAAATACGCTGGGAACCCTTCTTCCGCCGGCATTTCTTCCAAACGGCCGGACAGTTCCCGCAATGCTTCCGCCCAGCGAGAAGTGGAGTCGGCCATGATGGCTACGTCATACCCCATGTCCCGGTAATATTCCGCCAGCGTGATGCCTGTATAAATGGAGGCTTCACGGGCGGCCACCGGCATGTTGGAGGTGTTGGCAATCAGAGTGGTCCGTTCCATCAAGGAGTTTCCCGATTTCGGGTCCTCCAGTTTGGAGAAGTCTTCCAACACTTCCGTCATTTCATTTCCGCGCTCGCCGCACCCGATGTAGACGATGATGTCGGCATCGGAATATTTGGCGACTTGGTGCTGCATCATCGTTTTCCCGGTTCCAAATCCTCCCGGAATAGCGGCCGTACCACCTTTTGCGATTGGGAAAAGCGTATCCACCACGCGCTGGCCAGTGATCAACGGAACGGAGCTTTCATAGCGGTTGTGAACCGGACGCGGGATGCGGATCGGCCACTTCTGCGCCAAAGCCACCTCCACTACCGTATCGTCCAGCTGCTGGATTTTCACCAGTGGCTCTTCCACGGTATACTCTCCGTCCGCTGCCACTTCCACTACGCGTCCTTCAATGTGCGGGGGAATCATAGATTTGTGCAGGATGGTTTTGGTTTCTTGCACTTCGGCGATGATGGTGCCGCCGATGACTTCTTGTCCTTCTTCCACCAACAGCCTTACCGGCCATTTTTTTTCAGTGTCCAATGATTCTACCTGTACGCCTTTGGTGATGTACTGGCCGGCTTGTTTTTCGATTTCTTTGAGCGGCCGTTCGATGCCGTCAAAGATGTTGTTCAAAATTCCCGGTCCCAATGTGACACTCATCTGTTGCCCGGTGGAATAAACCGGCTCGCCCGGCTTCATTCCGGATGTTTCTTCGTATACCTGGATGGTGGTCCGGTCATTATCCAAGGAAATGACTTCCCCAATCAATCGGTTTTTTCCGACATACACCATCTCCGACATGCGGAACATGGTTTTTCCTTTGATATATACGACCGGCCCATTGATTCCATAGATGGTTCCCAGTTGTTTCACTGTATCTCCTCCTTCGATCGGTCAAAAGAGAAGTTGGCTCGTTCTTCTTCCAAACGCGTCAAGAACGATTGATCGATCAATAATTTTCGTGACTGCACCACTCCACGGCTGCCTCCGATGAACGGGCGGCTGGAGACGGAAATGTCGTGTCCAATCCGCTTTTGCAGGGCCTCAACTTTGTCTGCATCCACCGGGTCGACATACAACACAAGGTCTTCTCCACCGGCAACCGAAATGGCATGCCGCATCTGCAGTTCCAACAAGTGAACGTAATCCGGTGTTTTCATGAAGTCCTCCAAGCGTTCACGGACTTGACGGAACACGTCTTCTTTCAGTTGCTGTTGCTGTTTGCCGAGGTCGCGCTGCAACTGCAGCTGCAGTTGCGCAACCTCTTTGTTGCTCTCTTTGCGGACGTTTTCCCGTTCCGTTTCCACTTCGATGGCAGCTTTGCTGCGTTCTTCCCGCTTGTGGTCTTCCAAGATGTCATTCAAGGATGCTTCAAAAGTGTGCAGCTGGTCTCTGATTTTCTTCTTTTGTGATTCCATGACAATCTCATTGAAAAGCGTCACTTTTTCTTCTAAATCCATCTCTTCACCCCGTCTTCTATAGTTTCACGCCGATGGCTTCATTCACATAAGACGTGATGAAATCCGGGCGGCGTCCCGTTCCATACCGATCGGGGATTTCAACCAGCAAGGGCTGTTGGTGGTTCAGCCGGATGTCATCAATGATTTCCGGAAACTCTTGCCCCAATTTTTCCGTCAACAGAATAATGGCAGTGTCTTTATCTTGAACAGCCGTCTCCAATGCTTTGCGTACTTCTTCTTTTTCGTGGACAACGACCCCTTCGATGCCAGCCAACCTCATGCCTGTCAGGGTACTCACGTTGTCGCTGATCAAAAATAATTTCATCTTACAGCTGTCCTAAAATCATGAAGGAGATGATGAGCCCGTACAACGCAATCCCTTCCGCCAATCCTACGAAAATCAAGGAACGACCGAAGATGGAGTTGTCTTCACTGATGGCTCCCAAAGCAGCAGACGCAGCGCTGGCAACTGCAATCCCGCCGCCGATACAAGACAAACCGGTAACCAAAGCAGCAGCGATGTAACCCAATCCTGTCGCCAACCCCGTGTTGGCAGCTGCTTCTGCCGTCGTTCCCGGCATCTCCGCAGCCAACACTTGCAAGTCCGGGTTATACGCCAAGATGGTTGTCAAAATGATGCCGCCGAAAATCGCAAACACATTCAGCACCAATGCACGTTTGTAGCGGTTCCGGGATTTCATTCCAGAGAAGTAATAAGAAAATGGGATGATGTACCCCAAGACGAATGTAGCAGTCAACGTTAATTTAATCAGCATGCTCATGTTTAATTCCTCGCTTTCGTTTCATAACGGACATTGTTGACAAAGGGTCTTCCGTCCCCTTTGTAGAAGTGACTGAAGATTTCATAAAATTCCAAACGCAGTACTTGGATCCCAACAACCAAGCCTTCCAACCCAATGACGAATAAGTTTCCGAGTACAACGATGACCCAGTTGGTGTCTCCGCCTTCTGCAGCGCCGGACAACATCAAAACAACTTGCATCATCGCCGCGTGGCTCACCGCAAATGCGCCCACCCGGACAAAGGAGATGGTGTTGGAGAAATAGCTGAGCAAAATTTCAAAGATTTCAAAGAAGGCCTGCACCGCAAACATCACGGGCCCTTCGCTTCCTTCCAACCGCTTGTGTTCCAGCCGGGCTACAATCGGTTCCTGCAGCGCCATCATCAACAACGGCACTCCCAGCAACACGGCTAAAATAATGGCCGCCGGTAGCCGGCTTCCGGTCATAAACAAGACCAGCGCCAAAATCAAGGTGCCGTAAAACAGCAAACCCGCGACTCCGTTCCGGTCGAACAACACTTCCGCGGTGTGATGGGTTTTGATGCCTGATACAATGTTCAGCACCAAGGTCGTCAGAATCAAGAAAATCCCAAAAACCACCGCCGCGACGAAGACCGTATTCAAAGACCCGATAAACGGCAGCTGGGTCATTTCGGACATCGGATGGAGCCAGAGCGGTTCAATGAGGTGTTCAAACCCAAAGACACTTCCATATAAGAAGCCGAACACGACGGAAAATACTCCCGCCAACGCGATGATGCCGCCTAAATCGGCTTTCTTCTTCCGGTACAGCCAGAATCCTCCGAGCGCCAAGAGCGCCCCTTGCCCCACATCGCCAAACATTGCTCCAAACAGCAGCGAATACGTCAGCGCCACCAACCAAGTTGGATCGAATTCACGGTAATTTGGAACGCCGTACATTTTGATGAACAGTTCATACGGACGAAACAAAGCAAAGTTGCGTATTTTTGTGGGCGGTGTTCCGCCTCCGTGTGGGGTATCGTCGTCTTCAACGATCACCTCCACATTGGGATCCGCTTTTGTTGCTTCGTAGAAGCGTTGGGCATCTTTGGTGCTCATCCAGCCTCTCAAAAGGTAACGCGTTTCCTTTTGAACAAATTCGTCCCGCGTCAAGGCAGCGTATTTCCGGATATTGAAGTTGTGGGACAGGACTTCCAGACGTTTTTTCGCCCCGTACAGTGCCGGCGCGTAAGGGTCTAACATGCCGCGGATGGCTGCTTGTGTTTCTTGAATTTGCTCGTTGATGGTTTTTATTTCCTGCTGTAACGTTTGGGCGGCTTCTTTAGGGGTGCCGTTATATTCATCCGGGATAAAAATCGTTTCCCAGTTCATGGAAATATACAATGCGTCCACCCGTTGAAGGTATTGAACCGGCGTGAAATACACACCGTACGTATACTCTTCGTCTTTTGAACACTCCACAAAGATGGACGGAGACATGTCATATACATACTTTTTGAATTTCTCATAATTGACATGAGTGAACCGGCCAAACCGGAACCGGATTTTGTCCATCTGCACAATTTTTTCAATGGGATAATCCAAGTTCACAAAAGGCGCAATCAATTCCAATGATTCCTGTTTTTTCTCCAACACGGCTTTCAGTTCCACGTCTTTTTGTTGATACGAGCCGATGTTTTTTTCCGTGCTCTCAATAAACTGTCGGATGGCCTCTTTGGTTGGTTTCGCCGAAGTTTCTTCTGCATGCTTCCTCTCTTTATCGAAATAAACCAACAGCTGGTCGATCCGCTCCATATACTCGGTATAAGGATTGGAGCTGATGTAAGGATGCAAGGTGCTGGTTCCGTACAGCTCGGTTAACGCGTTTTCCAAATGTATTTCATAGTCCGACAAGTACGTATCGACCATCCGATCAATGTCGTCTCTAGGACCCGTTATCGTTATAAATTTCATCTTGGTGATCAAGTTTTCCCCTCCTCCATTCAAGGTCACCGTACAGGCAGGTTACGTTTTCCCATCAATCATCGCTTGAATCTGCAAGGGATCCCTGTCGTAATGAATTGCTTCCACCACTTTGGTCAACAGTTCCACTTCTTCTTCCTTGTCATGCAAATACGCATAAATCGTGGCAATGGAAAAAGGATCTTTTTTGGCGCGCACGTGGATGATGCGGTCCAACAAATCTTCGTACAACCCTTCCAACTGTCTCGTGCTTCTCAAATCTTTCGTGTACCGCGCATAGTACGTCGTTGCCAGTACCCGCCAGAAACTCTCTTCATCCGCTGCTTGAATCAGTTCCACAATTTTTTCCGCTTTCAATCGGTAATTGATGGGAATCAACAAGGAGCCGATTTGTTCTTGAGGCAATTGGTAATATTTTTTGTATCGATGAATAAACAAGATGTTCAGCATGTCGTACTGTGTGCCGTAAATCTGCTCGAACGTTTCCCGCTCCCGCTTGCTCAACAGGTCTTTTTTCTTTTGCCAGACAGTTGTAAATGCCGCCGTATCCAGCGCCATCTCGTAATCGAACAATGTCGGCTGCTCGAGCCGTTCCAACACGCTTAACGGTCGGTAATAAATGGTGCCCTTCAGCGCTTCCCGGAATCGTTCCATCGTAGTGGCTTCACTCAATGCTTGGAAATCAAGATAGGACCGTTCGTTTAAGAAATGAAGGTACTCCGCGCCGGCCTCTTCGGATATGTCTGAAAGGTCAAACGCTCTTCGTAGAAATTTCCGCAGAATCGTCACTTCGTACGCGATTCCATAAATCAGCAGAAACTCCCGTTGCTTTAAATTGGCGAAGTGGAACAACTTGCTGTAATCCCTGTAGATGGACGAATTCAGCAATCCTTCCAGTTGGGTACGGTATACTTTGCTCTCATCCACATCCGCAAAAATATCTTTGTATCCCGGGTGCCGTTTCAAATACGAAACGACCGCCGCTTCGGATGTCATATACGAGATTTCCCGGTAGTCTTCCTCTTTCAATAGTTTTCCACGCATCGCCCGAATCTTGGTCGTCAAGGCCGTATATTGATTCAACAACTCCTCCACCTCAACCTTTAATGATATTTGCCACAATCGACTCGACAATTTCTTCTTGTTTTTGTTTGTATTCGGTTTCCAATCGCTGTAACTCCAATTGGTGTTCCTCGTGGAGCTGCTGGGTCTTTTCTTCCTGACCGCGGCGGCTTGCTTCACGTATTTGTGCCAATTCAGCCGCCGTTTTCTGTCTCAGTTCTTCATTGAACTGTGCTTGTTTGTCGGCATACTTTTTACGCAGGTTTTCTTTCTGTTGATCAATGTCCTGCTCCAACCTCGTTGCTGATTGTTCAATACTATACAATCGGTTAATTATCGGGTTCATCGCCACCCCTCCTTCTTTAGAGATAGGAACATTCAAATCTTTTTGACAACGGTTGATTATACTCCTTCTCAATGAATATGCAAGAGGAATTTCATAGTTTTTTTCGAAAAAACATTGTATTTTTATTATACTTCATACCTCAAACAGTCTCCATTTATTTGTTTACCCTTAAAAAGAACGAATATTTCACATCGCATTTGTTCAACCATTCACTATAAAGAACAGCAAAAACGGCAAGTTAAAAACTTGCCGTGCTTGGTTTATAAAGTTTCGTTTTCATTTGATTTTTTTACATGTGGACTGTCTGGAATTTTGAAAAACAAAAACAGCGTTTGCGCTATGGTCAAAAGCGTCAACATCACTTTCACCGCGAAAATGGGCGCTATCCAAATGGAAAGTCCCATCAACACATAAATATTCAACAGTATTTTCCATTTTTTAGCTCGAGGAATGGAGCGGGTTTTTACATAATCTGCAACATAAAACTGATACAGCTTGGTCTGTTTCAACCAAGCATCAAATTTTTCAGAACTACGGGCGAAACAATATCCTGATAACAATAAGAAGGGGGTAGTCGGCAAAATGGGAAGAATCGCTCCTATTGCTCCAAGCAAAAAGGAGAGAAGTCCTGTTGCAATCAGCAACTTCTTTTTCATCTGCGGCCTTCCTTTCTTTTGAATAGATTTCCCGCTTTTGGTCCAGAGAACAGAAAAGAGTTTTTGATCCGGAGACCAAAAACTCTTTTCGTTAACCGTATGTACACACGGCACATGACGGTACATGCTTAGTGCTGCTTCCTTCCGGACCTGACACGGTTCACATGCCCGCCATTGCCATGCGGCCTCTCGGCAAGTTTTATTATAACGCAAGGCGGACATCATTTCCAGTCTTTTTCATATTTTTTCGTGTGAGCCTGTGGAAACTACCTTTATTTCCAGCGGACATTCTCCAAGACAACCCCGCTTTTCGGACGGGTCGGCATGTTGACCATGCTGTAACTGAGGTCTTGTTCAGGCAGGTCATAGGTGATGCGGTTGGCCAGGTGGTCGGCGAATACTTCCATCGCCCGCACGGTGTTCCACTCCCCTGGACAGCGGTGTGTCCTGGCGTAATCGCCTCCGCCTTGCGCCAATAATTGATATTGCACATGATTGGTAGGGCTGGAGTGCCAATCTTGGAATCGATCGGGGTTAAAGGTTTCCGGGCTCTCCCAAATAGCGGGGTCTTGATTCGTGCCGTAAATATCCAACAGCGTCAAGGTGTCTTTTTTGAATGTATGTCCCTTCCAAGTAAATTCCTTACGCGCCCGGGCGGCTTGGAATGGGAAAAACGGGAAATAACGGCGAATTTCTTGGATAAACATATGCAAGTAATACGGATTGCCCTCGAACAATTTCGTTTTTTCTTCCGGGTATTGGTGGAGAGCTAAAGCAGTGAAACAGAGATAGATGGAAATGGCGATGGATGGACGCAGAATATTCAACACTTCTATTGCTGCCGTTTTAACATCCAACAGCGAGCCGTCCAAATTCCGGTGCCAGGAAAATGTATACAGGGCAGTCTTTTCCGGTGGGGTCAAATCACCCTTTCGCACTTGTTCGACCAATTCCTTGATCCATGCTTCTGCTTTTACACGCGCTGCTCGGCCTTTGACATGGGTGATTCCGGGAGAAGCTGGAGATTCAACCATCAAAATCAACTGTTCCGCCCGTTCGTCTATGTCTGCTTCATCCAATGGCACACCGGCCCATTCGCAAGTGGCTTTCGTCAATATTTTTTGCGCCTCTTCGTAAAGGACAATGGACTCTTTTTGAATCCATGTTTCCGTCGCTGTCATCAGTTCTTTTTCAATGAGTTTCCCCCATTCATCGACCCGGTCACGCGCCATCAAGCGCAGAAACGCCGCTTTCCGGTTGCGGTGTTCGTTGTCATCCAAACTCTGGATACCGCCTTCACCAAGTAAGGTCTTTTGAACAAATCCCGGCATAGCTCCTTTCCGGATAAAGTACTCTTCGCTTAAGAACAATTTGGCCGCTTCTTCTCCACCCATGCAGACAGCCCGCTGTCCCATCAGTGTTGTTTCAAAAAGAGAAGCATGGAAACTTTTTCTTCTGTTGGGGATGTACATGTATCCTTCCCGCAGAACTTTCAATCCATTTTCCAATCCCGCTTCTCGTGGCATCGGTCTCATTTTATCTCTCATCCCTTCTTGTTTAATACTGTTGTTAGTTCGAGTATAAAGTTGCATGACCATAGATTCAAAGAATTGACTCTCTGATTCGGCACCTATTTTTCCATGCAAAAAACCCGCCAATATGGATTGACGGGTGTCATGATTAGAAATTCCATTGGTGAAAACGCTCTTCCGCAGTGGGTATCGCCGGATCGTACTCGGGTTCGTATGTCTTCCCCTCTTCCGAAGCCGGAACTTCGATGTACTCAAACATCACGTTTTTGGGGTTCTGAAACCCAATTTCTTGAAAAGCGTCGTCACGCAGCTGAAAACGGCTTCCGACCAACTGCGCCTGTGTGCTTTCTTCTATGAATTCCACCAACCTGTTTTGTTTGAACACTTCTCCGTTGGAGCGCTCAAAGTAATGAAAATAATCGCCTGCTCCTAAATACGTGACCGGCTCTGTCACACGCTCTTCCTCGTACAACGACATGTCCCTCAAAGATTCCAAATCGTTCAGTTGGGAAAAGAAATTCCGTTCGTATTGTCCGTAATAAACGTATCCTGTCATCGTTGGTTCTCTGTCCCGAATCAATGGATTCACGTGGCTTGCTTCTTCCAAATAGGGTTGGTACTTCAAGTGCCCGCCTACTCCGATGGCTGCCACTGCACCGATTCCCAACAAGGAAATCAATGTATACCGCTTGCGTTTTTCTTTGCGGGCATACATCCACACAAACAAAATGGTCATCAAAAATAAAAAGGCGACGACACCCAAAACAATAAACCATAATTCATAGAAGCGCTCAGCGCTGTTCCAAAACTCTACGGACATCTCTGTAATTCCTCCGGTTTGTTTACTTGTTTTTTTAGGTTTCTTGTTTTCATCATACCACATTTCAAAGCGGAGAACGGCAGTTTCTTTGTTTGATCCGCTTGCGGAATGACGAGTTTCTCTTAAAGAGATATTGACAAACCAAGAAGGCAGCGGTAAAATACAACTGTTGTTTCAGAACGGGATATGGCTCAGCTTGGTAGAGCGCTTCGTTCGGGACGAAGAGGTCGCAGGTTCAAATCCTGTTATCCCGACTACTATGACGGCGCATTGGTGGAATTGGTAGACACGCTAGTTTCAGGGACTAGTGGGCGCAAGCCCGTGCAGGTTCGACTCCTGTATGCGCTATAAGAATCGAGTAGGAGATAAATGATTAATTCATTTATCGTCCTCTCACACCACCGTACGTACGGTTCCGTATACGGCGGTTCAATATCTTAAGTAAGCAGACTCTGCCAGGTCTCGTAGTGAAACTACGTTCCACCGGTAGAGTCTTTTCGTTGTAAGCACCCAATGAACTTCAGGTGTTTTTGACAGTCTCCAGTATTTCTTTCTAGAGTAACCAATGCGTTTAGCACTGTCCATATCTAGACCTAAACGCATTAATCTGCTAATCTTAGTACGTGGATTTTTCCATCTTTTTAAAATGAGTTGCCTGATACGGTGATGGAGCCATTGCTCCACTTTCGTTACGAAG
>NZ_AUCD01000059.1 GCF_000429585.1 Atopococcus tabaci DSM 17538 | reverse complement strand
TTTCCCTACTATGACCTCGGCTGACTTCTCGCCATTCGTTGTTACTACTAAGCGCTGACGAGACCTCCCCGGGTAAGAACGACAACCTTCTGCTCATGTCACTGCTCCATTTACTGTACAGGATTCGGGCAGTATCGGACTTCACTTTGTTTAGCAAGCTCATCCGTCCTGATTCAGCCTTTGTATGAAGTTTCTGTTCGTCAGTGCAAGCATTTGCGTCCGTCTTCCTTCAGATTCCGCCTCACGGCGGACACCCTTGACTTTCGCTAACAGTTCCTACTGCCAAGTCTGTAGTGGACTTTCACCACCAAGTTGTCGCCCATGCCGGGCGCACTAACAAAAAACCTTCTCCTTTGAAGGAGAAGGTTTGAATGATATATAGCATACATGAAAAAGAATCCGGCTTCAATACTTTGTTCCTTTTTTCACATATCGTTTTAGTAGTGACTCTTCTCTTCTTTTAGTATCATAAAGACAATGACAGGAAAGACCGAAAGGAGTTTTCATATGATATACGAAATAAAAATTTCACTGGAAAACTTGCCGCTTCCCGTTACCCGTACTTTTCACATTCCATCCGATGCGGCCTTTTATGATTTGCATGAAATGATCATCGCCAGTTTTAATTGGGAAGATATCCATCCCCATGTGTTTGAAGTCATGAAATCAGACGGAGAACTTGTTCAAGGCAAAGTGATTCTATCCTTTCTTGAATTATTCAAGGAAGAGGATGAAGAAATCGATGTGGAAACATTGAAACAAAGAAAAGACCCGGACTCAACTTATGAAGATGATGTCCTTCTTGAAGATTATTTCAAGAAAGTCGGAGACACCATTCATTATAAGTACGATGGACCTGATTTTTGGACTCATTTGATTACATTGCAGCAGGTGGTTCATTCAAACGATGATTTGGAAGTTCCTGTTTGTGTGGATGCAGAAAACGATGCGCCGGAAGAACATACTCAGAATCAAATTCATAATTTTGATGAAACTCTGCGAAATGACGATTCCCCAGCTTTAATCAAAGAAATTAACTCGATGATTGAACTGGCTTTTGAAGAAGAACCTTGGGATGGAGAAGTTGGAAATGAGTTGGAAAGCCTAGTAGATGATGTGGTTACCCAAGTCTTTAAAGAACTAGAATCTTTTCCGGATGAACCTGATGAAAGTCAACCAAATAAATAAACGACAAACGAAAAACTGTCCATTCATTGTATTGGACAGTTTTGTTTGATTTACATTTTTTTGCAGTCAGGTTCTATGACGGGAGGTACTTCTTCGCCCTTTTTATTTGTTTCCTCTTTGCGGATTTTCGCCAATATCCGTTGAGTGATCACTCCGACAACCAACGGCTTCAAGACGTATAGAATGCCTTTTGGGAGCAGACCCAACCGACGAAAACCTCTATACCTGATAATGGCTTCGTCCATGCGGTATCGATACTTCCGCCTTGTGAACGTCTCTTCGTTCTCTCTAATAGTACAGAAGCGGTTCTTGGAAATTATACCCTTTATAGCCCAACGCATACAGCCGCATAAACAAATCATAGTCTTCTGCGCGCTGCGTGGCTTTGCTGATTGTATATCCATTTGCCGCTTCCAGCACTTCTTTTCGGAAGAGTACAGTTGGATGAATGAAGGGAGAGGTCATCAATACATCCTTCTATTTACATACCTCTTATTTTTCCCGCCCAACTTTGGCTTCACCCGACGACAGCCAAAACCTTCTGCATCCTTTCAAAAGCAGATTGTACGTTGTTCAAACGTTCTTTGTTTAATGGATAAACCAATGTCAGTGCCAAAATAACCAGCAGCATGCCGATCATCGGGAAAATCACGGACATATTTTTCATTTCAATGACACGATCGGCCGTCCAAGTTGCTGCATCACTCAAATCAAGACCTGGAATCGTCAAGGCAATCATCATAGGCACCAACGCCTGACCAAACCCTTGTCCAATTTTTCGGATCATGGAGAAAATGGAGTAAACCGTTCCTTCGTTCCGCTCACCGGTCAAGTATTCTTGGTAATCGATGACATCTGAGACCATCGCCCACGTGTAAATGCTCAGCTCGAATGAGAACAATGCAACCAGTACGCTCACCCCCCACCAAATGTACGGGTTTTGAATCGGCACAAACAACATAATCAATGAAACGCCGATTCCTCCAATCAATGGATAGCTGCGGATTTCAGCGGTTCCGAATTTTTGAACCAACTTGCTTCCGATTGTTGCTCCGATAACCATTGGTATCATTGTAATAAAAATAGAAAGCGAATTCAAACTACCGTCCCCGAAGTATAGCTGGTACGTCAATGCACCAAGTTGCTAGGTGCTGTTCATAAAGATAATCTGCGCGAACGCTGTCAATACCAACCCGATCATTGCTCGGTTCTTTAAGGTTTGTCCTGGAGTTCTGAAGAAGCTGTATTTTTCTTTTTTCTCACCTGTCTTGGAGTTGATATTGTCATGAGAAATGCGCTCACTGAATCAACTTTCTGCTAAATCTGTTCTCAAATCACTTTTTTAATATGGAATTTAGAAAAATCTAAAAGAAAAAAGCCGATGAGCACATCTAACATGTGCTCATCGACTCCAATCGTTTATCGTTATGCGGCAGCGCCGTGGTAAGGTTTCGTGACCAAACTCACTCCCCAGCCAATTGCCAAACCGAGGATGGCCGGCAGCATCCACCCCATCCCCAGATCGAACAATGGAACCACATCGGAGAACCATTGAAGAATTTGTTGGACAATCGGAGTGGAGCTGATCATTTCAGGCGCAGCTTTCAAGAAGTCTGCGATGCTGATCGGAAGAGTGAATAGGGTCGTCACCACGTATACTACTTGTCTGTCCTTGAAGAGCAGAGACAGGATAGCCAGAAATATCAATGTGATGGCCAATGGATACAAGAACATCAAGACCGGAAGCGAGAGTGCGATGATGTTTTCGAGTCCGACGTTCGCGACCAATGTAGCCAACGCACTAAAGATCACCACATACGTCTTGTAGCTGAATGAATTCGGGAACATCTCACGGAAGATTTCCGCACATGCCGTAATCAACCCGATAGCTGTCTTCAAACACGCCAATGTCACGGTGATGGCCAGCAGTACACTGCCAAAGCTTCCAAAGTAAAAATTGGATATTTGTGCCAATGCGATACCGCCGTTTTCAGATAACGGGATGGCACCGAGACTCATCGTCCCTAAATAAGAAAGTGCGGCGTAGATAACGGACATCAAAATCAGACTCACCACTCCGGATTTGATGGTGTCTTTTGCAATGTCGGCCGGTTTTTCAATACCCAGCTCTTTTATGGCATTTACCACAACTACTCCGAATGCCAAAGCAGCCAACGCATCCATTGTATTGTACCCTTCCAGGAATCCTCGGAAAAACGGCTGTGTGCCGTACTCCGCTTGAGCCGGCACTCTTTGAATCGGCCCCATCGGAACGAAGAGCGCAGTCACAATTAAAATTCCTAAAAAGAGCAAGAACAAGGGGTTTAAGATCTTACCCACATATGTCATGATTTTGGTTGGCCGTAAGGAAAACAAAAGCGCGGCTGCATAAAACAAAATAGAAAAAACAGCCAAACCTAATGTCAACTTATCAGGCGCGACGTAAGGTGTGATCCCTACCTCAAACGAGACAGTACTCAAACGAGGAAGGGCAAAGAACGGTCCGATCGTCAAATACAATGCAATGGTCATGAAGTACCCATACAATGGATGGATCCGACTGGATAACTCAAACAATCCGCTGCTTCTTGACAATCCAATGGCCACAACTCCCAGAAACGGAAGGCCGACCGCTGTAATTAAAAATCCTAATGTGGCGGCATCTACGTTGCTTCCGGCTAACTGTCCCATAAAAACTGGGAAAATTAAGTTCCCGGCTCCAAAGAACAGGCCGAACAACATTGAGCCAATCGCTAAATATGAAGACAATGATAAACTTTTTTTCATATTGAACCCTTTCTTTAAACAAATTCACATGCTTGTCTTATTTTTTAATTTCTCCTCATTATTCCGCATATTCTCTTACAATTCAAGGGTAAAATCTGTTTTTTTCTGCTTGATTTTGTCTGTTTTAGATGAAAGGGCTTTTTGGTAACTGTTCCATTACTCAAGGCCAAATAAAATAAAAAACACTCAGTCTATACATATACAAACTGAGTGTTTTTCTTATTTCGTTACATGAAAAAGGAATCCTCATCAGAAAATAAACCTGATTCCTTCTCCAATAACGTGATTGCGCTTCCAAGCATTTTATTCTATAATGACTTTAATGGATTTCTTAGCAAAAACTTCCTCATCATCCATTACCCAATACTCGATAAAATATACACCCTCTTTATTCATATCAAGATTTTCTTTCCCTAAAATATGAATATTTCTAGAGATGTCCCGTCCTTTCCAATCCGTTGCACTGACCCCTACCAATAAATCATACTTCATTCCTGCTTTTAACTGAATGTCTCCCGCTTCAATAACCGGCTTTTTCTTATTATCATTGGCAACTGTCGGCTCGTTCTCACGTTCAGGTACAGACATGTAGTCATCCCTCTTTCATATTCAGATGATAAGTATGCATTCCTTGGCTCAGCTTGCGTAACAGAACATTTGTTATGGATTTATCATACTACTCTATGCAAAGGTTTTCTTTTTGAAAAGGAAAAATTGTTCTCTCTTTTCATAAATAACAATGACAAAACTGTGACATTTTTCATTTACTATATTCTCTAACGGAAAGGGGTACCCCCATGGTTTACTTCTCAGAAAGTTTTGACAAATTCAGTCCACCTTTACACAATTCGGCCCAGAAAGCACCCGATACGTTGGCAGAACTTATCAGTCATACGGACCGTGCTCTTTTTCAGGCGTTGGATGACGGAGATGTTGAAAAGGTAGAAACTCACCTTGTGGCATTCTGCTACACGTGCAGCAAAATGTTGGAAGAAGAGGTTGCGCTCCATGCATTGGAACTTTATTACTACAGCATTCCGATTCATTTGGTCAGACGGATGATCCAAACCGGCCTGCATCGGATGGAAGACCTGGCGAATCTCTCTTCGCTCGTGAACGCCATCAAGCAGTGGACAACCATCCAAGAATACATCTCTTTGACTCCATGGTATGCGGCGCAATTGATGGCCTTCACCCAAGACAACAGTTCATTGATTCATGCCAATCCTTATGTACTGGAAGCCCTCTCGATTTTACAGAAGAAATTGGATGATTCTCACCTTTCCACCGCCAGTATTGCCAAAGAAATCGGTATCTCCCAAGGCTACTTAGCTTCTTTATTCAAAGAAGAAACGGGCCAATCCATCTCTTCTTATATGAAAAAATACCGTTTGAAAAAAGCAGCGGTTGATTTGGTCACCACCCACCTCCCCCTCAAACAGATTGCGTTGAAACACGGATTCAAATCGCAATCCGCTTTTTCCAAATTCTTTTCTGAAGTTTACGGAATCACTCCGCTTCAATTCCGCGCCCGCAAATCTATGCTGCCGGATTATCCAGAATAAAAAACACCAAGACGCCCCCACAGTTAAGTGAAGGGTGGTCTTGATGCTGTCTAAAATTATGATTGTTGGTCAGCCGGGAAATAAATGCCGGCATCGTGCCGCATATCGGTGAGCACACGATTCACTGTCTGGGACAACTGCAGCCATTCTTGATACTTGGGATGGGTTGCCGGTTTTTCGTTGGTCAACAGCAAATCCGCAAAAGCGGCAGCTTCAGCTGACAGTGGGTTTTCCTCTGTAGGAGGCAGCGTGATTTTGGTGGAGGCTTGTGTCCGGGAATCGACCCGTTCAATGACAGTCGGAGCTTCCGCATGATCCAACACCAGTGTTTCATCCAGTCCATAGATTTCTGTGCTGTGCAGCGACAAAGCGTTTTTTCCGCAATGGATCACCACATCAAAGCCTGGGTAGCGCAACATTCCGATCCCTTGCCCGTCCACTCCGGTTCGTATTTTTTGTGCAATATATGTCACTTCTTCCGGTTCCCCGAACCAGCTAACCGCTGCATAGACCAAGTAGACCCCCAAATCCATCAGCGCACCGCCTGAGTAGTTTAAGGAAAAGATTGGCGGTTCTTCCCCGTTCAATACCGCATCATACCGCGAGGAATACTTCATATATGTCAACGAAGCACCTTGCACATTCTCTAAGAAACGGATCGTTTCGGTAGCTTTTTGGAAATTAGGATCATGGATATGCCGGGCCGCTTCAAACAAACACACGCCTTTTTCCTGTGCCAATGCAGCGGCAGCTTCCCACTCTCCAGGAGTAGAAAACATCGGTTTTTCCACAATGACATGTTTCCCAGCTTCAAGCATCTGCATCGTTTGTTCAAAATGCAGGCTGTTGGGAGACGCAATGTACACCACATCAACATCCGACTGCCCCAGTTCTTCCAATGTCGTCACGTAGCGGGCAGCGTGAAAAGGCTCCCCGAATGTTCTGGCAGTGGCTTCTTTCCGGGAATAAACAGTGGTCAATTCGTACTTGTCTGTTGCCAGTGCCGCCTGCACAAACAACTGGGATATGGAACTTGTTCCGATGGTTCCTAAACGCAGTGAAGTTGGATTTATCATACTTATTTCCTCCAAAAAATTATTTGTCGTGAGAAAAAGCCGGATACTGCTGCCCGGCTTTTTACCATTTACCCTAATGCTTTGAGTTGGTCCATTTCTTCTTCAGTCAGCTCAAAATCAAAGATATTCATATTTTCATCCAGCCGGGTAATCCGGGAGGTTTTTGGAATTGGAATAATTCCTCTTTGAAGTGCCCAGCGAAGGGCCACTTGAGCGGGCGTTTTATGGTGTTTTTCAGCTAAGTCGTCCAACAACACAATTGAGTCCAACTGTCCACGGTTGATTGGGCTGTACGCCATCGATACGATGCCTTGTTGCTGACAGAACAATAACAGATCATCCCGGTTGTCACCTGGATAACTTTGGTACTGATTGACCATCGGTGCCACTTCCGCATGCTCCAGCAAGTGCCGCAGCTGCGACTGCTCGAAATTGGACACCCCGATGGCACGAACCTTCCCATCTTCGTCGTACTCTTTTTCCAACGCTTTCCACGTGTCCAAGTTGATATCATCGGTTTCTCCCGGCCAATGGATCAACACCAAGTCGATGTACTCCAGTCCCATTTTATCTAAACTGTTTTTGATTGAGTCGCGGGCTTTGTCGTACCCCATCTCTGTCCGCCAAACCTTAGTGACGATAAACAGGTCTTCGCGGTCCACAATCCCGTCGCGTACCACACGTTGGACAGCGGAGCCAACCTGTTCTTCGTTGCCGTAGCTTGCGGCGGAATCAATCAGACGGTACCCTTTTTTGATGGCCGAATAAAAGATGCGTTCAGCTTCATCCCCTTTCAATCCCGCTGTCCCCAAACCGATGTTGGGAATGGAGTGGCCGTTTTGGAGTATGAAGCGGTCGTTTGCAGTGATTGCCATAAGTATCCCTCTTTCTATGTGTTTACCTTATTGTAACGTAATCACGACGATTTCCGGGCGGTTGAACACTCGAAACGGAAAAGTGGAATTGCCGATGCCACGGTTGATAATCAACCGCCGGGCCGGTTCGCTGTCTCTGTAAAAGTAGCCGTAATCGTATTTAGGGAACAAACCCTGCCCCGGTGAAAAAAGTCCGCCGATAAACGGCAGTCGGACTTGACCGCCATGCGTATGTCCGGCCAACACCAAGTCCGGCGCTTTCGTGCGGTCATCCAAATATTCTTCAAAGAATTCCGGATGGTGCGCCAATAGAATTTTTGGGAACTTTTCCAAAGCAGGCGGCAGTTCGATGTGCTGCAACAGCGGCCGCGATGTTTGTTTCATGTCGCCTTTTTCCGCCAAGCCCATCAAGACGAGCCCTGAATCTTTTACAGGTATCCATTCCGCTTTATCCAACAACAGTTGAGCGCCGCCGTTTAGGAGCGCCAACTGCCATCTTTGGTTTCCGGTATACGAAAAATCGTGGTTCCCCGTCACGGCATAAGTCGGCGCGATGGCCGTCAAGGATTCGGCCAGTTTGGTCACCGCTTCAGCCGGAAAATCTTCCAGCCCTGCCTGAACCAAGTCTCCGGTCAATACAATCAGATCCGGTTTAGCCTCTTTCGCTTCTTCAATCAGTTTTTGAAAATCCGCCCGATTGTTCCGGATGTGGGGATCCGAAATTTGAAGCAGTTTGATCCCTTTCAGACTTTCTGAAATATAAGGGATTTTAATGGAATAGTGCGTAGTATCCAATTTTTGGTTGTCCCATAATACATATATGATAAAAAGTATAATGACTGCTGCTATGATTCCTAACGTCATAAAATCTATATCCTCCTGAGTGATGGATGGTTGAAGTCGTGCTACCACCAGTTTACCACAGAATCATGATGAAAGCGTTCCTGACAAAACTGTGTTACAATTATTTTGAAGAAAATATACGCGAAGGGAGTTTGAATGTACGATGGACAATCCAAACCAAGGCAACAACGAGCGTCTGATCCTTCAAGCCCAATTAAACGCCGCCAATGAAAAAGAAGAACATGAAGGCGAACGCCTCGCAGGCGACGATCCGCTTCCGGAAAATAAAAAGGACCGTTCGGAAGCTGACAAAGAAGCCGAAACCCGCCCTGAAGACTTCGAGTCGTTCAACGTCGATAAGGTGGATGACCTGCAGGAGAACAAGGAAAAACCAGAGAAATAAAAGAAGGACTGCCTTTTGACGGGCAGTCCTTTTGACGTGTCAGAGTTAGGTACTCAAGTGTGATGCAGATTTTCAAACGAAATCGAGCGGAGTGTCCGTTGTTCTAATTCGTCTTCTTCAGCAAACGCAACTTGCTTCACGTTCATCTGCCACAAATCGTGGTAATTTAGGTGGTATCTTCTCAGCACACGGTCAAGAGGTACATCGACTTCACCATCCGCGTTGACGATGATTTCTGAGTCATCAATATCTAAACGGCGCGTCTCTTCTGAGCTTTCGAGGATAAAGATAAATTTTTTTCTTTTTGGTTCGTCCATTTCTTTCACCCCTCGTGCCTAAGCACATATAAAGTATAATTCCTTCGAACAACGTACTTCTAGTATACATCAAATGTCAGATAACGTGTGTGACGATTTTCCGAAGGTTTGTACGAAACTTTTATGAACATTAAAGGAAGAACCTTTCCTATTTTAACGCACTGTGTATGAATCTTTTGAAGAAATCTCGTGCATTTCCTGCAAGTAAAAAGGGGCCAGTTTAGCCAATGCCAATACCACTTTCTGATTGTAATGCGAAACCGCAAAAGACATCAACCGAATGGACTGGAGTTCATAGCGGCTAATCAGCTCAATCAATTTGGAACGGGTCTTCTCCTCGTCTACAAAGGTTGGATCCCATTTAATCAACTCCAGTATCTCAAAGTACCGGACATTTTTTGGAGTGATTTCTTCATAAGGCGCAACCAACTTTAGCCCTTCTTCTTCGCTGCACTTTGGCGCACGACGCCAATTGTTGGTCATGATTTGTTTGTGTTCAGGTTGCTCATCTGTCAATCCATGATGAAAGGCAAGAGAACCACAAATCAGTGATCCATACACGTCTCCCCGCTTGTTTTCTATGTATAGTTGACGAGTTAATTCTTTGCGATTGATGTCCCCGTCCGGACGAGTAGTATAATAATAAATCCCGACATCAAAGCGGGAAAAGCCATCCAGTTTGGTTAATAAGCGGCTGCAGGTGACAGTGACATTTTGACGGAGTTTCTTCTCGTCTTCTCCCATTTCTTCTTTTAATGCACGAACAATATCATCAATGAAAATAGGCGCACCATCAACTTGAAATTCTATGTATTGTTGAACCCTTTCTGCAAGTGTCATCTATTTCCCTCCCCGACATCCATGAACCATCCGATCATTCTTTTTTATTATACAAACTTTACCATAATCATTTTAACTTATCTATTACATTCGAAGCATTTTTGGAAACGTTAACAAGTTAGACACAAAGAAACAGACTACAAGGACGCAGCCTGTTTCTTTTTATTCTAAAGATGTAAAGGAAATAAGATAGGTACCGTCTTCGTTTGCTTCTTTTATTTCTACTTTCATCCCGGTGGTTTCATTTAACCAAGTCACTATTTCTTCCTCTGATACATCTGAAGAAATCTTCGACCGGTCCAATTTTGTGTTTACAACGAGAGTGTCATCCTGTACTTCTAAAATTGGATAAGAGGTCTCATCCGCTTCAGGATCCAATGGATTCTTTTCCATGAATTGTTGAACATATTGAGGGAGAGTCAAGGATTCTTCCAACTCGCTTTGATCCAACCATTCCCAGAAGAAGTGTGGCAGACCAATTGGGTTGTCATTAAAGTCAGAAACAGGCATGAAAGTAATATTCCCCTCTTCTTCCAATGGAGGTTGTTCAACGTCTCGATTTTCTTCTTTTGATATAACTTCGTTGTCTTTTTCATTAGATGGTTTTTCTAGCTCAATTTCGTCTGTTTGTTCTATTGAATCTTCTACAAATTTTTTGGAATCGTCATTTGTGTTTTCAGCATTTTCTTCTATAAGTTCACTTGTTGTCTCCTCTGTTTGATTCTCAGTGAATTCCTTAACCCTACTCTTTTCGTTATTCATAGATAAAGTTTCTTCGTTATTTAAATTAGGTTCAGTATCTGAGAAACGTTCCAGGAGTTGTTGTTCTTCTTTTGAATCACTATCTGGTGCGCCTTTAACATCTTCAAGTTCATGGTCAGCCTCTTCTGTTTTGTTTTGTTTGACAGAATTTATTCCATTCGCAGAATGGCGCATCGCTCCAAAAGTTTGCGTTTTTTCATCTAATAATTGGTCCATGGTCAACCCTAATACTCCTATATATTTACCACTATTAGAATCTTGAAATCCTATAAAAAGTTCAAATGGAGAATCAACATGCACATCCTTGTGCCCTAGTAAGGATAAAATTCGTTTTAATAAGTTAGTCGCTCCTCTAAGCACTTTAAAAATTTCCGACAAAATGGAATCGGAGCGATTCTCAGCATCAATATTATATCGAATTCCATTGTATTTACTAGAGTACATAGCGCTGCCAACATCAACTTCAAGCACGCCTGGATACTCTACCTCTTCAGTTGCATTTAAATCTATTAATTTTACTCTTTCCGCATCAACACTCTCCGGAAATGTAACATATAAAAAAGAATTTTTTCTTGAGCGCTCGTAAGTTTTCCAAAGAATCCAATTTTTTTCCGTGTAAGTAATCGAAGGCGAAATAGTGTATTGAAAATCCCCCCATGTTCCTTCAGAAAAAACTTGAGGCCAATCACTTGGGCCGATTTCGATTTCATAACTTTCGGTGTCATAAAAGCCCGACGACGAATCATTCACGTTAGACTGAAAAAGTTTAAAAGTAATCTCTGCTTTTATTAAATCAGATATGTTCTCGTCTTCTTCAAAAACCAATGTCCATTCAGTTCCACTTGGAAGAACCATGTTTTGCTCAAACGGATTTCGATCGCCACTCTCATTTAGGACGAAAGCAGAAACAGTATGAGTGATATCCGTACCATCGTCAGTCTGTTCTATTCTATAAGCTAATTTCCCTTCGACAGAACCTACATTTTTTACGGTAGTTTTGTATACTCTATCTTCCACTACCCATTCGGGTTCACCGACTTCTATGTCGATAGTCCCTAACTCTAATTTTATACCTGCAGGAATGGTGGTTTGATCAGTGAAGGTGGCTGTTGTTGTATATGTAAGCATTAATAAGTTGAAGAAAAGGACTGTCAACATACAAATAATTCCTATGTTCATCGAATTAAACTGTTGTTTCATCTCCTTGCCTCCATCTTTTACAAATTTTCGCTTCTGTGTTAATGACCTGTTGATTTCTCAAATGCTTTTATCCATGTGATTCTTTCTACGATACTACGTCTTACAATCACTAATATACGAAAAATTGTAGCATGTTTTTGATTACTTAAAAGGAAAAAGGAGAAGTCTAGCGAAGAAAAAGTAATACCGGAATCTTTTTGGTATTTTTCTACGCATGATACTCCTCCTTCTTATATCTGAACTAATAACTTCTTACAAGTTTGCATATTATTTATTCAGTAGTAGGTTTGTTGGCTTGTTCTACTGTTACTGAAATAGTATCCTCCAATAAATCTAGAATTCTGTCTTCAGTATTAGCGGGGTTATTATAGTAGTTTATCTCCTGCCCACTAGTTAAATTAGTCTTTACTGACACAGTAACCTTGTAAGCAAACTTTTCACCTGGCTCTAATGTATCATTTACCTTAATTTCTGAGCTGTCACTTGGGTCCCCATCAGAGACTACACGTCTTGGCTCGTTTACTGTGACATTAAAAGGTCCAACATCTTTAGTTAAGTTATCGGTGAGTTCAGTTATTTTAACTTTGTTATCTCCATCATTCGTGAATGTAAATGTATTGGTAAACTCATCACCAGGCAATACTTTTCTGAATTCAGTATTATTGGAATTAACAGTTTGATTTTCTTCAACTTCTGTATTGTTAGATGTCTGTATCCAATCGGCTTTACTACCTTCTACTTGTACGCTTCCTAAAGTCAGTTTCAATCCTGCTTTTTGCTGAGCATTATCCGTAAAATAAGCAAATGTTCCATAAGCGACTAATGCGAGTGTTAAAAGAGCGGCGAGTATCAGGGGCAGTTTGTTACGGTGGTTTTGATTCTTATTCACTTCTTGTTCCTCCTAAAAAGTTTTTCTGTTGCCAGAAAGGATAGTACCACTCCTCGACTTACAAAGACAAACAAAAAGCATTTTTATTCAATCGACAAACTATATAGTAAACTTTCATCCATCAACATTTGCTCTTTTTTACTTTTTTGTAAATTTTTTTCTTCAACATACCCTTTATTCTAGGAGCATTTTGTTTTTTTGTTATTTTTCTGTTCTCGTGAAATGAATTTTGTAAACAAATGTCTAACACAAGTGTGTTTTTTTTTGCAAAGAAATTTTTTTATTCAAAAAAAAAAAAAGAAAAGCATAAATGATAAAAAACAAGAAATAACAAGGGTTATATGTCTTTTCTAGGTTCTCTTTTTTGTATTACACTCTTCTTTTAATTTTTTGTTGAACTTTTTCCACCATTCAATTTGTCTGTTCTTCTGTACATGTTAATTCAGTGACAAAAACAAAAGAAAAACAAAAAAAAACAGCGGTGTATAAACAATCACCACTGTTCGTTTCCGGTTTATTTTTATTTGTTTTTTGGATATTTGAACAATTTGTGACAATTCCTCCCTTGGTTTCCTATTTATTCCATCGCTAATAAACAATGTTATTTTATAACATAACCCTTATAGCACCTTATTCACTCAGGGATATGTTCGGCTTTTCCAGAGCGATAGTAACTTACCAACAAAGAGAGGATCAAGACCACCATCAGTGCAATGATGAACAGCGGCTGTCGCATGAACAGCATAACTTGACCGAGATAAGGAACCACCCATCGAACTTCCCCAATCAAGGCGTTCGCCTGTACACGCCGCACATCTTCCGTGTCGTTTGCGTCCCCCCGGGTCACCAGCCCTTCATCTGTTTTCTCGACCGCCCGGTGGGTCACCAGAGTGTTTTCCGATTCTTGATACGTAATGATGTCGTTTTTTTCAATTTCTTCAAAAGGCGTCATACTAACAATTATGTAGTCTCCAGCTGAAATAGTCGGCTCCATACTATCGCTCAAGACGGTGTAGCCTTTGTATCCAAGCAACCCTTTTCCGTCGGGGGATGAGAAGAAATTAAGCAATGCAATCCCTACGACAAGGACGGTTATTATGAACAATATTGTATTCCCTATTCCCTTCAGTACTTTCATCTTTCGCCTCCGATTTTCTTTTTTTATGCTAAGGAAAAGCCCGCGTTTAAACGAGCTTCGTCTTATCGATTCAGTATCGGTTCAAATGTTTTGGGAAGAGCGCCTTTTAATTTCAAAAAGTCTTGGTACTCTCTTTGTAGGACTTTCTGCGACAAGTTTTGGCGTACAGTATATATTTTGCGGCTTGTCTGGAAGGAGTTGACCACACCGTAAATCAGCGCTTCTTCATCTGTTCTTTCTACGTATTTGGCGTACACCCAGCCGGCAGTCAGTGCTTCAACGGCTCCCCATGCGTAACGTTCTTTGTTGTGATCCGGGTTTACGAAAATATGCGCTTCGTCTTCCAAAGAGGAGCTGTAAGCAATTTTTTCATTGTCTTGGGTCACCAAGACTTTTTCTACGCCCAATTCCTGCCATTTTCGTATACTCTCTTTCAGGGTTTCATCGTCTTCTATTTCCATGTCCAAATAGAAGGCTGCTTCATCATGCTTGGTCACCAAAAGCGTCACCCCTTCCATACAATCTGGTATGTTCACCATTTTTTGAAGGGAAGAAGTGACCATCACCAGCGGAACCCGGAAGCGGTTGGTCATTCCGATGAGAGTCTCCATCGTGTCTTTCGGCAGATTGGTATCCACCACTACACAAGATGCTTTTTCAATAATCGCACGGTAACGGTTGAGCCACTGGGGAGTGATTTGATCATAGATATCCATTTCAGCCAGACCGAGTTTCAAATTGCCATGTATATCAACGATTTCCGTGAAGTTTCCAGTCGGACAAAAACCAGTTTCATCCAAGTTTTCCACATTCATATATGGCTTGGATTGCGTGCGGATCATCTGCCCGCTGTCGTCTTTCCCTACCATGGAAACCAACGTCACGGGGAGTTCGAGTCTTCCTAAGTTCTCCCCGACGTTTCGCGCAATGCCGCCTACAGAGGTATGTGACTTCACTTGATTTGATGTTCCTTGAATGAGGCTGTCCTGTACGACATACAAGCGATCGATGTTTGCGCCTCCGATGGTGACAATCGGACGCTCATCGTTCACGACATACGCACGCCCTACTAAGTAACCTTTGTGTACCAATCCGGATATGATATTCGCTACACTGGATCTGGATAATTCCACATACTCGCTCAATTCTTTTTGGGAAATATACGGATTCTCGCGTATGATGCCCAATACTTTTGCTTCTTTTTCGTTCAATGTCATACTTACTCACTCCCCTGTTGAGAGTATAAAATATTTTGTGTAAATAGAAAAAAGGAAGTCCCTTCTGTAGAATAAAGTTACCACACCCATTCACAGAAAAGAGGACTTCCCTATGAACGATTTTACTACAGAACTCCTGCAGACTCTAGCCACCAAAGGCGATTTGAACGAATTATTCCGCTCCCATCTGGAGCTGGCCGTGAACACGCTACTGCGGACGGAGCTG
Organism: Atopococcus tabaci DSM 17538; assembly: GCF_000429585.1. GTDB lineage: Bacteria > Bacillota > Bacilli > Lactobacillales > Carnobacteriaceae_A > Atopococcus > Atopococcus tabaci. The sequence continues at coordinate 127 of NZ_AUCD01000059.1, read as the reverse complement.
ACGGCCTTCCTGGATTACGAGAAGTACGACCGGATTGGGTTCCACTCCGGCAATTCCCGTAATGGCACCTATGACCGGACGGTCAAGACCGAGTACGGGGAGCTCCACCTCGAAATCCCGCGCGACC
>NZ_AUCD01000058.1 GCF_000429585.1 Atopococcus tabaci DSM 17538 | reverse complement strand
GAAACTTAGCTTCCATTATTTCAGCTCGTAAAAACGGAACGCTTTTAGAAGCTTTGAGAGCGGAACTACCTGCATTTGAACAAACCATTGTCCCTGAATTTAAAGGGGCTGTTAGAGCTGTTTTGAAAAAGATTCATCGTCCTTCTATAGGGGTTAAAATAGGTGAAATAGCTAATTATAGTTCCACATCAAGTCCAATGGGACAACTGAAGAAAATGTTTGGGTAATGAAACACACAGAACGAGCCATTTTAATATTAAAATTGAAGAGTTACCATCTCTAGAGAAAAGTTTCCGCCAAAGTATTGACACATACCGGCGAAAAAGCAAATTTGACAAAAATCTAACAACTAACTTAAAATAAGTTAGAAACTTGACTTTAAAGGCAAAAACCGGTATATTTTACACCGTTGAGATAAGAAACCGAATAGTATGATGGTAAAGTAGTGAAAGTGCTTTTCCGCCCCTTAGGAATCAGAATTTGTATTGGGTGGTCTGGGCACTTTTTTTATGCATAAAAGGAGGATTTTATTAGAATGTCTATTGAATTCGATACAATCGCGGCTATTTCGACTCCTCCAGGTGAAGGCGGAATTGGAATCGTCCGTATCAGTGGCGATGAGGCCCTCGAAATTGCCGACCGCGTTTACCGCTTAGGAAAAAAGAAACTGACAGACCAAAACACCCATACAATCCACTATGGGCGTATACATGATCCAAAAACAGATGAACTGATCGATGAAGTCATGGTGACCATCATGCGTGCACCGAAAACCTACACCCGTGAAGACGTGGTGGAAATCAACACGCACGGCGGCATCATGGCTGTCAACAAAGTCCTGCAAGTGGTCCTGCAAAACGGGGCACGCCTGGCAGAGCCGGGGGAATTCACCAAGCGGGCATTTTTGAACGGACGGATTGATTTGTCTCAAGCGGAAGCCGTTATGGACGTCATCCGCGCCAAAACCGACAAAGCGATGAGCATGGCAGTCCGCCAATTGGACGGCAACTTGTCGAAATTGATCCGGCAATTGCGTGCCGATATTTTAGGAACACTGGCACAGGTCGAAGTGAACATCGATTACCCGGAATACGACGATGTGGAAGAAATGACGTCCCAATTGTTGGTTGAAAAAGCCAGAGAGGTCAAAGCGACTGTTTCTCAGATGTTGGAATCTGCCCAACAAGGGAAAATTTTGCGGGACGGGTTGGCGACCGCTATTATCGGCCGTCCGAATGTCGGAAAATCCAGTTTATTGAACGTATTGTTGAAAGAAGAAAAAGCGATTGTCACAGAAATTGCCGGCACCACACGAGACGTTGTCGAAGATTACGTCAGCGTCAAAGGGGTGCCATTGCGTCTGATCGATACGGCAGGAATCCGTGAAACAGAAGACGTGGTGGAGCGCATCGGCGTAGAGCGCAGCCGCCAGGCGTTGAATGAAGCAGATTTGGTGCTTTTGGTGTTCAACCAGAACGAACCGTTGACCCAAGAAGACCGCGTGCTGCTCCAAGCGACCGAGGAGAATCACCGGATCATCATCTTGAACAAGATGGACTTGGAAAACCGGTTGGACATGAAGGAATTGGAAAAAGCGGCCGGGGACAGCCCCATCATCCGGACGTCCATTGTCACGCAGGAAGGCATCAACGAGTTGGAAGCCAACATCGCCGACTTGTTCTTCTCCGGGCAGACCGGGGAACGCGACGCCAACCTCATTTCCAATATCCGCCACATCTCTTTGCTGCAAGACGCAGAAAGTGCACTGGAAGATGTCATCACAGGCATCGAAAGCGGCATGCCGGTTGATTTGGTCCAAATCGACATGACCCGTGCATGGGATTATTTGGGTGAAATCACAGGGGACAGCGTCCAAGACGAACTGATCACCCAACTATTCAGCCAATTCTGTTTAGGAAAATAAGGAAAAGCAGAGCGTGACAAAATGCGTTTAGACCCGAATCTTCTAACGCATACCATATCCGTAAGCCGCTGAAGCGGCAACGGCTATGGCAACTGGAGCGAATAAGCAGATGAGGGACGAAGATTCTCAGAGCATTGGAGGCACTGTGGGTCGATGCCCAAGTGTATCATGTCTGTACGTTGCCAACGCAACTACAGCCATGACAAAGTGGACGTCGGGTCTGCATTTTGGAGCGCGTTTTAGCTGCACTAGAAGATGAAAGAGTGGTTGAATCCTTTAACTCAACCGCTAGACATAAAAATTTTAATTTGAACCTAGAAAGGAAGAAACGTGGATGCAACGTTATGAAGCAGGAAACTACGACGTCATCGTCGTCGGTGCCGGACATGCCGGTTCCGAAGCGGCTCTTGCAGCCGCACGCATGGGCAGCAAAACGCTCATGGTCACCATCAACTTGGATATGATTGCCCACATGCCGTGTAACCCGTCTATTGGCGGACCGGCAAAAGGAATTGTGGTACGGGAAATCGATGCATTGGGCGGAGAAATGGGCCGCAACATCGACAAAACCTACATCCAAATGCGGATGCTCAATACCGCCAAAGGACCGGCTGTCCGGGCCCTGCGTGCGCAGGCAGACAAGAACCTGTATTCCATTGAGATGAAACGCACACTGGAAAACACAGACAACTTGGACTTGCGTCAAGGGATCGTGGAAGAACTGGTCGTGGAAGACAATGTGGTTCAAGGTGTCATCACCGACACCGGCGCCATCTACCGCAGCAAAACGGTCATCTTGACCGCCGGCACGTCTTCCCGCGGACAAATTATTATCGGCGAATTGAAGTATTCGTCCGGCCCGAACAATTCACAGCCATCCGTCAAGTTGTCAGAAAACTTGTTGGAACTCGGATTCGATTTGGATCGCTTCAAAACAGGAACGCCTCCACGTATCCACAAAAAATCGATCGATTACAGCGTGACGGAAGAACAACCGGGAGACAAAGACCCGCATCACTTCAGTTTTGAAACGCCGGACAGTGCTTACTTGGAAGACCAAGTGTCGTGCTTCTTGACGTACACAAACGAAGGCGCGCATGACATCATCCGTGAAAACTTGCACCGCGCTCCGATGTTCACCGGAATTGTGGAAGGCGTCGGCGCCCGCTACTGCCCATCCATTGAAGACAAGGTGGTCCGTTTCAGCGACAAACCGCGTCACCAAATCTTCCTGGAACCGGAAGGACGCGACACCGATGAGATTTACGTCCAAGGATTGTCGTCGTCTCTGCCGGAAGATGTGCAGTTGAACGTTTTGCGTTCCATCGAAGGACTGGAAAACGCCAAAATGATGCGGACCGGGTATGCCATCGAATACGATGTGGTCAAACCTTACCAACTGCGTCCATCTTTGGAAACCAAACTCATTGACGGGCTCTTCACTGCCGGTCAGATGAACGGCACATCCGGATACGAAGAAGCGGCCGGACAAGGCATCATGGCTGGAATCAATGCCGCATTGAAGGTCCAAGGAAAAGACCCGTTCATCATGAAACGCGACCAAGGATACATCGGTGTCATGATTGATGATTTGGTCACCAAAGGCACCAACGAACCGTACCGTCTGTTGACGTCCCGTGCGGAATACCGTCTGCTTTTGCGTCATGACAACGCGGATTTCCGCTTGTCTGAAATCGGCCATGAGCTGGGCTTGCTTTCTGAAGAACGCTACCAAGCCTTCTTGGAGAAAAAAGCAGCGGTGGAAGCTGAGTTGGAGCGGTTAAGAAAAACACGTTTGAAACCCACTGAAGACATTCAAACCTTCCTGTCTGAAATTGGTGCGCCGATGTTGAAAGACGGAGTATTGGCATATGATTTCCTCCGCCGTCCGGAAATTTCCTACAAAGACATTGTGAAATTCGCGCCGGTCGAAGAAGAAGTGGCGAAAGAAGTCGCCGAACAAGTGGAAATTCACGTCAAATACGAAGGGTACATTCAAAAAGCTTTCCGCAAAGCGGACAAAGTGAAACGGATGGAAAACAAACGTATCCCGGAAAACATTGATTACCGTGCCATTAACGGACTGGCAACCGAAGCGGTGGAGAAGTTGGAAAAAATCCAGCCGGAAACCATTGCCCAAGCCAGCCGGATCAGCGGCGTCAACCCATCAGACATTTCGATCTTGATGGTGTATGTGGAACAAGGAAAAATTCAAAAAGTCAGCGTGTGACACGAAACGGCAGGCATCCATAGAGACGGATGCCTTGCCGTTTTTTATATGTCTCAAAAGTCGAAAGTGTTTCCAATATTATGCTATGATGAAAGTGAGAGACTCTCGCGTGATCAGGCACATAAAAACACCAGTACCCAAGCAAAGGAAGGGTTGTATGAACGTAGTCATTATCGGCGCATCGTTTGGAGGCATTTCAGCGGCGCTGCAAACACGAAAAAAACACCCGCAGGCCACCGTCATCCTGTTGGAAAAAACGAGTAGTCTGGGGTATCTTCCAAGCGGCTTGAATCTGCTTCTTTCGGGAAGCATTTCTTCTCTGGATGAAGCCTATTTTATGACCGCAAAAGAACTGAAAGAAAAAGGGATTCAAGTGTACTTGGACACCGAAGTGCGCCGGGTGGACTTGAAAGAAAAAAGCGTAGTGTGTGCGACGGATTCCGGTTCTGACGTATACCGCTACGACAAACTGATTGTGGCGGCCGGTTCCACTCCTTATTCCCACAAAATCATCGGCACCCAATCGACAAAAGTGTTGACGTACAAACAACGCGCGCAAGCAGAAGAGGCGTGGGGAGTGATCCAAAGAAGCCGACACGTAGCGGTCATCGGCGGCGGGCAAGCCGGCATTGAAGCCGCCGAAGCGCTGCATGAAAACGGGAAACAAGTCACCGTGGTGGAAAGCATGGACAACGTGTTGTTCAAATCCTTTGACTCCGAGATGATTCAACCTTTACAGGAAGAAATGATCCGCAAAGGGGTAGATTTGAAGTTTCACCGGGCAGTCACGGCTATCGAAGAACAAGGCGAACAGCTGGTGCTGCATCTGGGGGACGAATCGGCGGTCTGTGATGCGGCGCTGCTCTCTGTCAATGTCCGCCCGGATCTAGCCTTTTTGGACGGTCAGCTCCCTCTGAATGTGGACGGCACGCTGATGGTGGACGAGTATTTGCGGACGGAAGACCTTGATGTATTTGGAGTGGGAGACTGCGTGCAGACGCCCTTCCCGCTGACCGGAGAATCCTTTTATATGCCGCTTGCCAACAACGCCGTCCGAACCGGTATGACTGCAGCGGAAAACCTCATGGAACCGGTCCGGCCGTTTGTAGGATCGGTCCGGACCGTGGCGGCACAGGCCTTTGGGTGGTATATAGCGAGCACCGGCCTCACAGAAGCCGAAACGCAGTTCTATGCCCGCCCCGTCCGCGTGCACCACAAAGAAACGAAGACGTCGATGCTGCCGGATGCTGAAACTGTCCATTTGAAATACATCACTGACGCCGACACCGAGGTTCTCCTGGGCGTCCAACTCATTTCCAAAGAAAATATCCTGCAGGCCATCAATACGTTTGCGCTGGCGGTTCAAACCGAACAACCTATGGACACGTTGACTGGAAAGGAGTACTTCTTTCAAGCGGGATTCACAGATTTGGTGGATGTGACGAACTTGGAACATCCTTTTGAGAGGGGGTAAGCAAGTGCATGCGGATAGAAGATTTTCTTGAAAAACAAGAAAAAAGAGAACTACAGCTTGTCAGTTACTTGATCCATTCGGGCGGGGAGGCAGACTATGCGGAACTGGAAGAACATTTGGACATTACGAAAGCGTCCCTGGAAAGCACATTGGACAGCATCGCGTACTCTTTGCGGCCGTTGTCCGAAAACATCGCTCTGGATTACGATGGAAGAGCCGTTCGTCTATGGATGGATGAGTTGTTTTCGATGCAGGAGCTGCAACATTTTTACTTGAAACAGTCTGTGAAGGTCCAGTTGCTTGATTATCTCTTCCGAAATCATGAATTCTCGCTTACCCAGCTGGCTCCGCAATTGGCTTTGAGCGAATCCTCGTTGTCCCGGAAAATCAAAGAGTTGAACCGCTATTTGAAGGAGTTTGAACTGAAAATATGGAATGGCCGGGTTCAGGGGGAAGAACTGCAAATTCGTTATTTCTATTACTTGTTTTACCGGTTTGTGCAGGGAAAAGAAGCACTGAAAGAACGAGAAGCGGGCATCAGCCTGCAGATAGTGCAGACGATGGAAAACTATCTGCAGGTGTCTTTTGAGCCGGAAAATCAGGCGCGTGTCTTCTTATGGCTGCAGATTGCCCAGCACCGTATGCACACTAAAAAAACCGTGTCGATCCGATTGAAAGAAAACATGACTCCATATATGGAAGATAAGCTGTACCAAAAAATCCGATCCATGTTGTGGCGGTTTTCCAGCCGGTACTCCGTTGAGCCGGACGAAGAGGATGCGCAGATGTTGTTTGTCTTTTTGCTGTCTTCAGGCGTGCTTCCAGAGCCCTTTTTCCATGATTACCGTCTGACCAGAAATCGAAATTCACCGGCGGCTTCGTTGGATACCTACTTGGTGGAGACGATCATCATCCAGTACGGCTATCGGAAACTCCCGTACATGCTCGAGCGAAGGATGTACCACACCCTTTCGCAAATCCATGCCGCGTTGTATTTTTTCAAAGGAGATTTGGAAGTGCACGACCGTCTGTTTCTGCTTGAGCAGGAACAGAAAATCGCAGAAGAATCCGTCCGTTCTTTCGCCGAAACGCTGCGCGAAATCACCGTCGAGAAATTAAAGCTTCCAAATGAAACAAACAACGGCTTGATGGAATGGAGCCTTTTGGGGTATTTCAGCGTCCTGGTTATGGTGACGATGGAAATGCGTCAGGTACTGCGAGTGGGGATCGATTTGAAGCACCTGCCGATGTACCGAGAAACAACCATCTCTCTCTTGGGGCTGTTGATCGAAAAAGTCAATGGAGTGGAGGCCGAAGAATGCCAACCGGACAAGCCATATGACCTGATTGTCACGGACCGCAGAGAAGCGGAACCGCTCGAAACAGGTGGAAAAGTCTACGTGTTGTCGGAATTGTTTTCTCCGTTCGACCAAAAAAACATCGAACGCATCCTTCAATCCTTGAAGAAGTAAAAATATTCTCAATTTTTTGAAATGCTCTCCAAAAACATGACGATTTTTCTCCATGTAAGCGTGATACAATTTGACTTGTCGGAAAGAAATCGTTTTCACATCGTAAAGGAGAGTCAATATGAGCGAAAAGAAATACATCATGGCCATCGATCAAGGAACCACCAGTTCGCGGGCTATTATTTATGACAAACAAATCAACCCAGTGGGCAGTTCTCAAAAAGAATTCACCCAGCTGTTTCCGCAAAGCGGATGGGTCGAGCAAAACCCACATGAAATTTGGAATTCCGTACAGTCCGTCATCGCAGGGGCATTCATCGAATCCGGCATCAAGCCGAAAGAAATCGCCGCTATCGGGATCACCAACCAACGTGAAACGACCATCGTTTGGGACAAAGAAACCGGCTACCCTATTTACAACGCGGTTGTCTGGCAGTCCCGTCAGTCTGCTCCCATCGCGGAAAAATTGAAGCAAGAAGGTTACGAGGAGATGGTTCACCAAAAAACCGGCTTGACCATCGACGCGTACTTCTCCGCCACGAAAATTCGCTGGATCTTGGACCACGTGGAAGGCGCGCAGGAACGGGCAGAAAAAGGCGAACTCCTTTTTGGGACCGTTGACACTTGGCTTGTATGGAAATTGTCAGGCGGGGACGCATTTGTGACGGATTACTCCAATGCCAGCCGTACGATGCTGTATAACATCCATGATTTGGATTGGGACCAAGACATTTTGGATTTGTTGAACATTCCGCGTCAAATGCTTCCGGAAGTGGTTTCCAACTCCCAAGTATACGGCCACACGAAAAACTACCATTTCTATGGCACCGAAATCCCGATCGCCGGCATGGCGGGTGACCAGCAGGCCGCATTGTTCGGTCAAATGGGATTCGAACCGGGCATGGTGAAAAACACCTACGGAACCGGATCGTTCATTGTCATGAACACCGGTGAAACTCCGCAGTTGTCCGACAACAACTTGCTGACGACCATCGGATACGGCATCAATGGCAAAGTGTACTACGCATTGGAAGGCAGCATCTTTGTCGCCGGTTCAGCGGTGCAGTGGCTCAGAGACGGATTGAAAATGATTGAAAATTCCGCCGAATCCGAGTTGTTTGCCAAAGCGTCCAAAAGCAAAAACGATGTGTATGTCGTTCCGGCCTTCACCGGACTGGGCGCTCCTTATTGGGACTCGGATGCACGCGGAGCCGTATTCGGCTTGACCCGAGGGACCACACGGGAAGACTTCGTGAAAGCGACCCTGCAATCCATTGCTTACCAATCGAAAGACGTTATTGATACAATGAAACAAGATGCAGGCATTGAAATTCCGTTGTTGAAAGTGGATGGAGGAGCCGCGCGCAACCGTTGGCTGATGCAGTTCCAAGCTGATATTTTGGGCATCGATGTCCAACCGGCGCACAACTTGGAAACGACCGCGCTGGGTGCCGCGTACTTGGCCGGATTGGCCGTCGGTTACTGGAAAGATTTGGATGAAATCCGTTCGCTGTACGAAGAAGGCGAAGTGTTCAAACCGTCCATGGCTGACAACACACGTGAGAAGCTGTACCACAATTGGAAAGTCGCGGTTGAAGCAACCCAAACATTCAAACCAGATGTAACCATTGATTAAAGGAGGAAGAATGGCATGGTATTTTCTTTAGAAAGAAGAAAACAAGACATTCAAGCAATGAAGGAAGACACTCTGGACTTGCTGATCATTGGCGGTGGAATCACAGGTGCAGGAGCGGCTTTGCAGGCTGCTGCATCCGGATTGAAAACAGCGTTGGTTGAAATGCAGGACTTTGCGGAAGGAACCTCTTCCCGTTCAACGAAATTGGTCCACGGCGGCATCCGTTATTTGAAGAACTTCGACGTGGAAGTGGTGGCGGACACCGTCTCCGAACGTGCAACCGTTCAGCGCATCGCTCCCCACATCCCAAAACCATCCCCGATGCTCCTGCCGATTTATGATGAACCGAATTCCACGTTCACGATGTTTTCATTGAAAGTGGCGATGGATTTGTATGACCAATTGGCCGATGTGACAGGCACGAAATATGCCAACTACGTCCTTTCAAAAGAACAAGTATTGGAACGGGAGCCGGCTTTGCAAGAAGAAGGCTTGTTGGGTGCGGGTGTCTATTTGGACTACGTCAACAACGACAGCCGCTTGGTGATTGAAAACATCAAACGCGCCGCTGCGGACGGCGGATACATGGTCAGCCGCATGAAAGTGGTCGACCTGCTTCAGGATGAAAACGGACGGGTCTACGGAGCCAAAGTGGAAGACCAATTGACCGGCGAAACCTTCGATATCCGCGCACGTGTGGTATTGAACGCCACCGGTCCATGGTCCGACACGATCCGGAAAATGGCGGAAGAAGAGACGTTCACACCGCAAATGCGTCCGACAAAAGGTGTCCACCTGGTCGTTTCCAGTGAGAAATTATCCGTTCCGCAGACGACGTATTTTGACACCGGCAGACAAGACGGGCGGATGGTGTTTGTCATCCCGCGTGAAGGCAAAACGTATTTCGGAACGACAGACACCGACTACACCGGTGATTTGGAACACCCGACCGTCACCAAAGAAGATGTCGAGTATTTACTGGAAGTCGTCAACGGCCGTTATCCGGAAGCTGGAATCACGGTGGATGACATCGAAGCCAGCTGGGCCGGGTTGCGTCCGCTTCTGTCTTCCAATCCGTCTGACTACAACGGTGGAACCAAAAACGCTTTGTCAGACGAGAGCGTTAATGAAGTGATTTCCGTTGTGGAATCCTACCTGGACAACAAAGCCAGCCGCGATGACGTCTCCAACGTGTTGTTGAACTTGGAAAGCGAAGCGGCAGACGGCGGTGAAAACCCATCTGCGGTTTCACGCGGCAGTTCCTTGACCCGCAGCGAAGACGGTTTGTTGACGTTGGCCGGCGGAAAAATCACGGATTACCGCAAAATGGCAGAAGGTGCGATGAAAGAAATCTTAGCCATTCTGAAAGAAGAGCACGGCTTGACCTATGAAGCCATCGATTCGAAAACTTATCCCGTTTCCGGAGGGGACATTGATCCGGCGAATGTGGAAGAAGAAACCGAACGTCTGGCACAAATCGGAATCGACAAAGGATTGGATGAAGAAAGTGCGCGGTACATCGCCGGTTTCTATGGCTCGAATGCGCCGAAAGTATTCGAACTGGTAGATGAAGTAGATGGAGAAGGCGAACTGGATACAGTGGATGCTATCCGCTTGCGTTATGCCTTGGAAGAAGAAATGACGTTGACACCAACCGACTTCTTCTTGCGCCGCACAAACTTGTTGTTGTTCAACCGTCACCGTTTGGATGAGTTGAAGACAGCGGTCATCAATGAGATGGCCCGCTACTATGGATGGACCGAAAACGAAACACAACAGCACACCGACGAATTGGACCGAGTGATTGCTGAATCCGATTTGACGGAATTGAAACAAACCATCAACGGATAAAACTAAAAAAGAGAGGTGGAGCGATGCTCCCCTCTCTTTTTGCTGTCTGCTTCTTCGAGTCGGATGGCTGAGCGTTTGATCCAATTCATTCTATAATGAAGAAAAGACCGTCAGGAATCATTTACATAGGAGGGGAATGGATGCTGAAAAAAGTAAGAAACCCGATCATGTTTTAAGGGAGTTTGGATAAGAAGCACTATTTTGAAGGGTGGTACTACAAACAAGTAACTGCCGATGAACAAACAGCCATCAGTTTCATCCCGGCTGTCAGCTTGATTGACGGGGATAAGCACAGTTTCATCCAATACATCTTTGTCCAAACAACAGAAACAGGGGAAAAATCCGCCCATACGGGATACGTCCGCTACCCGATCGATCAGTTCCATTATCAACAAGAACCGTTTGTCATGCAAATCGGGGAGTCGGTGTTTTCTGAACAGCTGGTATCCGTGCAATTGCATGATGAAAAAATGACCATCAGCGGAAAATTGGGACTAGGCGACTTTCATCCGATTCAAACATCCTTGCTGCAGCCCAGCATCATGGGATTCGTGGGCTACATCCCAAGAATGGAATGCTACCACGGCGTCATCAGCATGACCCATACGCTGCAGGGAAGTTTGTCCATCGACGGACAGGAAGTGGATTTCACCGGCGGAAAAGGGTACCTCGAAAAAGACTGGGGCACGTCGTTTCCCCAAAAATATATCTGGCTCCAAAGCAATCACTTTGAAAATCCCACAGCGAGTTTCTTTTTTTCTGTCGTCGACGTTCCGGTCCATATCACGACATTGGAAGGGTTCACATCCGGCTACAGGACAAACGCACCGGCGAAGTGTTTGAAGGAACCGGCAAACAGGCCGGAGTGGAAATCGTGGATTATGCTTAAAAGTAATATGCAAAGTCAGCTACTCTATCGTGCATGGAAATCATTGTCGACATACTGTAACCGCGATTCTATATCTCATTCAATACATTCACAGAACCCATTTTAATTCCGTATTCACTTCAAAAGTTGTATGGTTAAGATATATGAAAGGAGATATGCACGATGAATAAAGAAGAACGTATTAAAATTTTGATAAAGTCCATATAATTGTGTAAAAGTAAAAAGGCCATATGAACGTCCTTTTACGGTACAATGTTTTTAACGACAAAAACATACCTAGGAGGACTTCATATGACCCAAGTACATTTTACACTGAATACCGAAGAGGTTCAAAGTATAATTGAACATTCGGTAAAAGATGATGTATCGAAAAATATTTTAACAACAATTTTTAACCAATTGATGGAAGAACAACGTTCTGAATACATTCAGGCGAAAGAATATGAACGAACAGAGACGCGAACTAGTCAACGAAATGGTTACTACGAAAGAGATTATACGACACGAGTGGGCACGCTTGAACTGAAAGTTCCTCGAACACGTGATAGTGAATTTTCACCAACGGTGTTTGAGCGTTATCAACGAAATGAAAAGGCACTACTCGCTTCTATGTTAGAGATGTATGTGTCCGGTGTTTCTACTCGTAAAGTCTCAAAAATCGTTGAAGAACTGTGTGGTAAATCAGTTTCTAAATCCTTCGTTTCTAGCCTTACCGAACAGTTAGATCCACTGGTCAATGAATGGCAGAATCGCTCGCTTTCAAACACAAATTACCCTTATCTCATGACGGATGTTCTCTACATAAAGATACGAGAAGATCATCGAGTGCTGTCTAAAAGCTGCCATATTGCGATCGGAATTACAGAAGACGGCGACCGAGAAATCATTGGCTTTATGATTCAATCAGAAAGAACTGGACCTTGAACTGTTTGATTACGTTAATTGGTACAATAAGATTCGTATTCACGGGTCGCTCGGTTACTTATCGCCACAAGAATACAAATTATCAAACCTTTAAAAAGTTGTCTAATTAAGTGTTGACATACCACAGACCTCCCCAGGTAAGGTGCGATAACCTTCCACTCATGTCACTGCCTCATTTACTAAATGGGATTCGTGCAGTATTGGACTTTGCTTTGTGTTGCAAGCTCGTCCGTCCCAATCCAGCCTCCATATGAGATTTCTGTTCGTCAGTGCGAGTATTTGCTTTCAGCTTCCTTCAGATTCCAGCTCACGGTGGACACCCTTGCCTTCAGCTAACAGTTCCTACTGCCAAGCCTGTAGTGGACTTTCACCACCAAGTTATCGCCCATGCTGGGCGCACAACAAAAACCAGTTAAGCACTCTGCCTAACTGGTTATGACTAAATTTTCAGTTGTATCTTTCTCTACCAACACTAAATGTCGAAGAGCCAAAAAAGGAGATCTATCAAGCAATCTCCTTCCTAATAAATCTCCTCTTACATAAAGTTATTTATGAACACTGATTTAAGCTAAGCTGCCGATATCACAATCTCATCATCCACTAAATCAGCCTTCAAGTTTTTGACATCTAAGTGGTCAAGGTAGAAATCCGTTACCTTATCAAGAATTTGTTGTTCAATTACTCGCCGTAATGGCCGCGCACCCATTTCTTCATCATAGCCTTGTTCCATCAGCCACTCTTTGGCCGCTTTAGTTACCTCAAGTGTGATGGATTTTTTGGCTAAAGTTTTTTGTACATCCGCCAACATCAAATCGACAATTTGACTTAAGTCTTGCTTAGTCAGATGTGAAAATTCCACGATTCCATTAAAACGGTTCAGAAATTCTGGGCGGAAAAATGGTGCTAACTTATCCATTAATGACTGATCTCGTTGCTTGTCACCACTTAATGCTTCATTACCAAAGCCAGCATTAGAAGTAGCAATAATAATCGTATTTTTGAAATTAATGACATTGCCTTGTCCATCCGTTAAGCGCCCATCATCCATCACTTGTAACAGTAACGTTAATACTTGTGGATGAGCCTTTTCGATTTCATCTAATAATACAATGGAATATGGATTACGCCGAACCCGTTCAGTTAGAGTATTAGCATTATCTTCATAGCCTACGTATCCAGCCGAGGTACCAATTAATTTCGACACAGCTGTACGATCAGCATATTCACTCATGTCTAGCCGAATAATCGCATTTTCATTTCCAAACATATCTAAGGCTAATTGTTTAGCTAATTCAGTCTTTCCTACGCCAGTTGGGCCCACAAACAGAAAACTTCCAATCGGCTGATCACCCTCTGAAAAGCCCGCACGGTTACGCCGAATTGCTCTTGCTACCATTTCAACCGCTTCATCTTGACCGATTACCTTACTTTTCAGACGCTTATCAAGATTTTTCAAGTGCTCAATATCATTAGCGCTCATATCAGAAACTGGTATACCAGTTAAACGTTCAACCGATTGTGCCACATCATCAATCGTGGCAGTGATTTTTTCTTTTTGATCCGTTTGTTTAATTTTTTGCTTGGTTTCCTCGATCGACTTCTTGATATCAGCGGCTTTTGTAAAGTCCTCCGATTTAATGGCGGCCTCCTTAGCTGCCTCTAATTTTTTAAGGCGTTGATCCAATGTCTCAACATCAGTTTGCGAATTTTTAGCCGCTAAATGAGCCGCAGTCATGTCGATCAAATCGATAGCTTTATCTGGCAAAGAGCGTTGTGGTATATATTGGATTGAATAATCCACAGCCGCCTTCAAAACATCATCTGGTAATACAACATGATGATGTTTTTCGTACAGCTCTTTAACACCTTGTAATATACGTAAAGTGTCAGCGGCCGTCGGTTCATTAATCACAACATCATTGAATCGCCGTGCCAAAGCCGCATTTTTCAAAATAGTATTGCGATATTCATCTTGAGTCGTAGCCCCGATTACACTCAGATCGCCACGTGACAAAGCAGGTTTAATGATATCAGCCAATCCTTTGCCACCATCTTCACCACCAGTGGCACCCGTGCCGATAATCTGATGAATTTCATCGAAGAATAGAATAATATTACCAGCTGCTTTAACTTCCTCTACCAGTTGTTTAATGTTTTCTTCAAAAGAACCGCGATATTGAGTTCCTGCTTCCAAAGACGATAAATCAATCGAATAGATTTCTTTATCTTGAATCGTTTCTGGAACTTTACCAGCCACAATTGCTTGTGCCAGACCTTCGACGACTGCAGTTTTACCTACACCGGCCTCACCAACTAAGATTGCATTATTTTTCGTTCTACGACTCAAAACTTCTGCAGTTTCTTGAATCTCATTCTCACGTCCAATCACTGGATCTAGTAAGCCATCACGAGCCTGTTCCGTCAAATTAGTCCCTAATTTTTCTAAAATCCCTCCTTTTTTAACAGCCTGTTGACCATCTTTAGATACTTCTATTGTTTTATTATTTTGGGGTAGCTTACCAGTTGCTCGGTATTGAGTAAACTCATCCGGTGTCAACGATTGTCCATTAACAAAATACCGTGCACGCTCCGAATTTTGATTACCCATGATGCCCCGAAATAATTGATTGAAAACATCATCCATATCATTGTTGAAAAAAGGATCATTTCCATAGAAATTTGCCATATTACAACACCTCCATAAAATTTTATATGTGTAACTTAGTGACCATAATATCCTTTATAACTACAACTGTATTGTATCAAAATGTTTATGTGTCGCTAAGTAAAGGGCTTATAGAATCGATAAAGTCCATATAATTGTGTAAAAGATAAAAGGCCATGTAAAAGCCCTTTTACGGTACAATGTTTTTAACCACTAAAAACATACCCAGGAGGACTTTACATGACCCAAGTACATTTTACACTGAACAATGAAGAGGTTCAAAGTATTATTGAAAATTCTGTAAAAGACGATGTCTCTAAAAACATTTTGACCACTGTATTCAATCAATTGATGGAAAACCAGCGAACTGAATACATTCAAGCTGAAGACTATGAACGATCTGAAAGCCGAAAAAGCCAACGAAATGGCTACTACGAGCGTGACTTTACGACTCGCGTTGGAACTCTTGAATTACGAGTG
>NZ_AUCD01000057.1 GCF_000429585.1 Atopococcus tabaci DSM 17538 | reverse complement strand
CAAACTGTTTTCGCCACTGTAGAATCGTGGATGGAGCTGCTATACCAAAAATAGCCGCTGTTTCATTGAAGGACGTACCGTTTTCAATCATGAAGTTTAGTACATCTAGTTTAAACTGTGGGGTGTAGTTTGTATATCGTTTTATAAACGCTTCTACACCGTTATGTTCATATTGTTTCTTCCAAACTCGAATAATTTTATCATCAGCCCCGATTGATTGAGCGATTGTTTTGAAGCTTTCATTGCCATTCAAATACCTTAGAACGGCTTGTAATTTTTCTTCAGCTGTAAATTTAGCCATAAAAAACTGCACCTCCAATTGTTAGTTGTGTCTAACAATTGGGGTGCAGTTCAGGTATTAAATAATCTAAAGGGATTCTTTTTTATTAGGCAATACCGAACTTATATAAAATAACACAATCATTTCCACCCTAGTTGTGATGTGACTCCATCATTGGAAGATATAAATGTTACAAGAAGGTTAGTCGAAGCTGGAAAGCTACTGGGCTTGACCACTTAGTTGTAAATGGTGACAATAGTTTTACCAGCTTAAAAGAGAAAGGCTATATTTAGAAGGGGGAAACAACTTCCTTTTTCTTTAGATATATTTGTATTTTCATTTAATAAATGAAAAATTGTTCTTAAAAAGTAAATTACGTTTACATTTACATATACATCCTACAAACCTGAACGGAATATATCGGAGCGTTTAATGTTTATTTTGTTATGTTAAAAAGTGAAGGGAGGTTATTTAATGGATTTGCTTGAAAGGATGAACGCAGCAATAAGCTATATCGAAAACCATTTGGAAGATGATATTAACTACAAGGAAGTTGCAAAGATAACACATTTCTCTGATCACCATTTTAAACGAATGTTTTCTTTTATAGCGGGAATCACCTTGGCAGAATATGTGCGTAGAAGGCGATTGACTTTAGCTGCATTTGATTTAATAAAAAGTGAAATGAGAGTGATTGATGTAGCGATTAAGTATGGCTACAACTCGCCAGATTCGTTTTCAAGAGCATTTCAAGCATTACATGGAGTTAAACCTAGTATAGTGAAAAATGCAGATGTTCCTTTAAAAGCGTATCCTCGGATGACCTTTCAAATTTCGATTAAAGGAGATGTTGAAATGAATTACAAATTTGTTGAGAAAGAGGCTTTTACCGTTGTTGGGAAAAAAGAAACAGTAGCTTCTAGTGAGGCAGAATTCAATCCAAAAATGTGGGAGCATATCAAAGAAATAGAAGAGTCTATTCGGACATACGATAATACTTCGTTTTCTGGTATACTAAATATTACCTTGACAAAAGAGAATGGAGACATGGATTACTATATTGCTACAGCTACAACTAAACCATGTCCAAAAGAGCTTGAGACCTTGGATATCCCTGCTCAAACATGGGCAGTATTTCAAGCAACAGGAGAAATGCCAGACGCTTTATTATCGACTTGGGAGCGAGTATATACCGAATGGTTCCCAACATCTGGTTATGAATTAGCTGAGGCTCCTGAATTTGTAAGAGGAATTAACGATAAAACTGAAATTTGGATTCCTGTTCAGAAAAGATAATGGTTAGAGGGAGGTCTTTGTGACCTCTCTTT
Organism: Atopococcus tabaci DSM 17538; assembly: GCF_000429585.1. Taxonomy (GTDB): domain Bacteria; phylum Bacillota; class Bacilli; order Lactobacillales; family Carnobacteriaceae_A; genus Atopococcus; species Atopococcus tabaci. Next base: position 14,150 of record NZ_AUCD01000057.1, on the reverse strand, counting down.
TACTTATTAAACATACGGATGCTTGAATAAGCTCTATGATAAAAGACTTTAAAATGTATTCAACTAACACCTATAATATTGGTTCAAATTGGTTCAAGTAATGTCAATTTCAATCCTTTTCCATACATTTTTATCCATATAACAACTCCAAAAACGTTGATATAAATGGATTGTAATGTATTCAATATACTCAGAATATATCTGTATATTTCTCAAAACGTTAATTTTACATTTTCGTTTATCAAAAGAACCTCTTTTCGAAGAGGTTCTTTTTTTTATGCTTTGGAGTGTGGCCGAGAAGGTGATTCTTCATTATATAGGTCTATCAATAAATAAGTGTGGTTATGGTAATATGTATGAAAGTGAATGAACCATATTTATAAGACGCGTTGTTGGAGAAACAGACTAACGTTACTATTAGGGGGAAAGGGAATGGATGCAACAAAGCACAATGGGATGGCTTGGGATAAAAAAGTGGAGGAAGGTTCTACGTACACCCGACCTGTGAGCAGTGAAGTGATTGAAAAAAGTAGGTCCGGCGACTGGGCAATTACGGTTACAACCGAAAAATCAGTGCCAAGAGAGTGGTTTCCTGAATCATTGGAGGGGCTGAACGTTCTTTGTTTGGCATCCGGCGGCGGCCAACAAGCCCCCGTTTTAGCTGCGGCGGGAGCGGATGTGACGGTGGTGGATATCTCTAAAAAGCAATTGGAACAGGATGAAAAGGTCGCACAACGTGATGGATTAACCTTGAAAACCGTTCAAGGGGATATGTCCGACCTCAGCGGCTTTGAGGATGAATCGTTTGAGCTAATTGTTCATCCTGTCTCCAACTTGTTCGTCGAACAGGTGCGGCCTGTCTGGCTTGAAGCAGCGAGAGTGTTGAAACCAGAAGGCATTTTAATCGCTGGATTCACGAATCCTCTGTTATGGATTTTTGACGACACACAAGAACAAAAAGGAATTCTCGAAGTGAAACATTCTATTCCTTCTTCAACGTTGGATCATTTGCCTGAGGATGAAGTGCAAGAGCACCTCAACTCCCATCAGACAATCGAATACGCCCATACTTTGGAAGATCAAATTCAAGGCCAGATGGATGCAGGGTTTGTTCTGACCGGTTTTTATGAAGACGATTTTGGCGGGACAAGACTGTTGGACAAACACATCAAAACGTTTATCGCTACTCGGGCTGTGAAGACGAAGAGGGGATGAAACAAGTTGTTTGAAACCAAACGGTGTTCGATTCATGCCTTTAAGGAATCCGATTCTGCTGAGGTGAAAAAACTATATCTCAATCATGAAGTAAGAAAATATCTTGGAGGCATACGTAAGGAAGAGGCCGTTGAAGCTGTGTTAGACGACATGCTTCATTCAAGCGAAGATTCCTATTATTGGGTTGTCAGAGAAAAACACACGGATTATTTTATCGGATTGATCTCCATTGACCCTCACCACGATGGAACGTACGTTGAGATCTCCTATCAATTTTTACCGGATTGGTGGGGAAGAGGATATGCCACAGAGACGGTGGGGTTTATCCTACGTGTTGCTTTCACTGAATTAAATCTTTCAAAGGTAATTGCGGAAACTCAAACTGCGAATGTCTCCTCTCGTAAGCTGTTGGAAAGATTAGGGATGAAGTTAGAACGAACCACTACGAGATTTGGAGCGGAGCAGGCCATTTATTCCATTGAACGGTGACTCAGTGGCGTTGTAACGGTAAATAGAAAAGGAAAGTGAGGGGGAACAAGATGGGAGCGGCGGGAGTGATTTTATATGTGGTGCGTTTTTTAATTGAAGTGGCGACAGTTGGCGGATTGATTGGCGGAGGGGTGCTTGCAAGAAACGTTTCCCATAAGCTTCTCTTCCCGTTGCTGGGAATCGCGATTGTAGTCGTATGGAGCTTGTTCGGAGCACCGAAAGCCAAGTATGCTTTGCAAGGCATCCCCAAGCTTATGTTGGAAATCGTAGTGTTCGGTATAGGAGCGTACGGCTTCTTTCAATTATTTGGAGAGAGGGCCGGCATCATTTACACAGTTACGGCGTTCTTAGACTTGGCATTGATTTACCTGTTGAGACTGCAAGGAGTTGTTTAGTGAAACAACAGGAAGGAGCATTCAATATGTTGACAAGGGAAGAAGTCTTTGAATACGTTAGAAAAAATTATGGCACTGAACCAGATTATCCATGGAAAAAGTTTCCTCAGTACGCCGTTTTAAGGCATTCGTCCGGATCATGGTACGGTATCATCATGAATGTCCTTCCGGAAAATCTGGGGCTGGAGGGAACAGATAAAATAGACATTCTGAATTTGAAGTGTCTTCCCGAAATAAATGACAGCCTGAGAAACGGGTACAATGTTTTCCCTGGGTATCACATGAATAAGGAACATTGGATTTCACTTGTTTTGGAACGTACCGATGCACAAGGGGATGTGTATAACTTGATTGAGCAAAGCTTTCATTTAACAAAGTGAGCCGGCGGGAACTTCATGATTGCTATGCAGAGCGCTTAGGATGCGGGTCCAAAGCCGATGATGGTATACTTGGAAAAAGAGCACTGTAAAACTCACTCATAAAGGAGAGTTTGTGATGGAAGAAGAAGTGAAGGCCGGAAGAATCGACACTGTTTCAAGAGTCATCGACGTCTCGCCGCACACTCTCTATCAAGCATTCATGGACCCAGATTCTCTCGTCCAATGGTTGCCGCCGGAAGGGATGAGGGGGGATATGAGCCTTTTTGAACCGCATGTCGGTGGGAGATACCGGCTCACCCTCACATTTGGAGAAGAGCAAGAAATGGCAGGAAAGACCACTGAAAACACGGATGTGTCAGAAGGCACTTTTGTTGAATTGATTCCGGACAAGAAAATTGCCACTGCAGGAATGTTTGACTCAGATGATCCTGACTTTGCCGGCAACATGGTCATGACCTGGTATTTTGAAGAAGTGCTGGAAGGCACACGAGTGACGATTGTGGCGGAGAACGTCCCGGAAGGAATCAAAAAGGATGACCACATCGACGGATTGACCTCCAGTCTAGAAAATCTTGAAAGTTTTGTCGAGACAAGATAGGGCAACGGTATGTTAAAAGGTTTGCTGCTTCGATAGTGGCAAACCTTTTTGAAGATACGCAAGGAGTTGTTTCAAAGAGGGGGGATGCTGATGGAGTACTTCAAATATCTGAGACAGCATGTGGGACATCAGCCGATCATTTTACCAGGATCGGTTGTCATTATGTTGAATGAGGAAGAAGAAGTATTGTTGCAAAAAAGGCATAATGGAAACTGGGGATTGCCGGGTGGTCTGATGGACTTGGGAGAGAGTTTTGAAGAAGTGGCCAAAAGGGAGGTTTTTGAAGAAACGGGATTGGTGGTTGGAAAACTAAATTTACTTAATGTCTATTCTGGTTCGGAGTATTACTTAAAAGTTCAAAATGGCGATGAACTCTATTCGGCAACCGCCGTTTACTATACAAACGATATCCGTGGGAATTTAACGATTGATTACAGCGAATCGAAAGACATGAAGTATTTCGCATTAGATAACCTGCCGGATGCATTGACGCATACTGATAAAGGCTTCATTGAAGCGTATATAGACAGAAAGAAGTAAGCAGGATAAAAATTGGAGGAGAATTGCGAGATGATTACCGATACAGATTTGAAACACTTAAAAAGGTGCGTGGAATTGGCCCGTACAGCGTTAGAAAAGGGCGATGAACCATTTGGGTCGGTGCTGGTCTCCGCGGACGGAGAGGTGCTGTTTGAGGACCACAACCACGTGTTTGGAGGCGACCATACCCAACACCCGGAATTTGCCATCGCGCGCTGGGCAGCCAATCATATGACACCTGAAGAAAGAAGCAAGGCGACCGTGTATACTTCCGGCGAACATTGTCCGATGTGTGCGGCCGCTCACGGTTGGGCAGGTTTGGGGCGTATTGTGTACGCCAGTTCTTCTGAACAGCTGGTACAGTGGCTGGAAGAATTTGGCGTGGCGCCGTCACGTGTGCGGAACCTGTCGATCCAAGAAGTGATTCGCGATACTTCTGTCGACGGTCCGGTTCCTGAGTTGGCGGAACAAGTGCGTGAACTCCACCGTCAACTCCATAAAGGAAAAGCGTAAAGCAAAAGAAGCACCAGCCGTTTTTGGCGGGTGCTTCTTTCATCTACAGGGTTAACGTGAGGCTTTTGGGGGCTGGCACACGTCACATTTGCGTTGGTGTTTGTTTTTGAATTTAGTAAAAGTCTTTTCGAATTGGGCGCCGCATGCACATTCGAATGAGAGTTTTTGGGAGAAGCCGTGGAATTCCGTTGACAGCAACCGACTTTCTGAGCTTTTCTCCACAAATTGGTTGATTTCATTAATCGTCCATCGTTTATTCATCTTCGTATACCTCCATGTTTTGTCGCTTATCGGAGGCTTGTTGGCTCCGTTCATGTATCATAAAGCGCCTAATTGTACCATGAGCAGACACATAATGAAACAAATGGAAGGAATTTCAGAAAAAATAAATAGCAAAAAGGTGACCGCCGTTATGGGTGGTCACCTTTTGTGAATGTAGGAAGACGGTTTATTTCGTCAATCCCAAAATCAATTCTTTGTAGATGTCGAAGAAGGCGAAGTAGTAGTCTTTGTAGACGTACTCATCGGTTTTGTGCGCCATTTTCGTCTCGCCCGGACCGTACATCATGAACGGGAAGTCGTCTCCTTTGTCGCGCAAGAGGTTGGAGGCATCTGTTGCCCCAGGAGAGCCTTTCACGTCGATGTCCAATCCCAAGTGTTTCTTGCCCAGTTTTTTCGTCAATTCGACCATATCGGACTCACCGGTAGTGAAGACGCTTGGTAGCGACATGGTCACTTCCACATCGATTTTCGCGCCGTCTGCATTGTATTTATCCGCTGTCTTGCGGAACAAGTCGATCACTTCGTCGTTGTCGAATTCTTGAATCGTCCGCACATTGATTTCGGCTACCGCTTTTTCCGGGATGGAGTTGACTTGGTTTCCGGCGTTGAAGATGGTGGTGCTCATAACCAATTTGCCGAGAACATCATTTTCGCGTTCGTCGCCGTTCAACTTTTCGTCCATTTCTAAAAGGTAGGCCATCAACGGGTTAATGGCGTTGTACCCAAAGTGAGGCATCGAGCTGTGCGCCGCTTCTCCAGTGGAAGTGACACGCAAGTTCAGAGACCCTTTGTGGGAATAGATGATGGTGGATGGAGAAGGTTCTGCCACCCACAGGTAATCCACGTCGTCCATGTAGCCTTCTTCGTAAAGTTTTTTCGAACCGGCGCCGCCGACTTCTTCACCGGTTGTGGCCATGAAGCGGACCGTGCCTTTTTTCAATTCATCGTTTTCTTTGAGTTCAATCATGGTCAACGCCAGGTTGATCAAGCCGGCTTTCATGTCGTTTGTGCCGCGGCCGTACAACTTGCCGTCACGTTCGGTCAGTGTGAACGGATCAGAAGTCCACTCGCTCTCGTCTCCTGGAGAAACAACGTCCATGTGACCGGACACGCCGATGACCGGTTTTCCGCTTCCGATTTCAGCCACCAAGTTGACACGGGTGTCTGTGACTGGAACGATTTTCGATTCGATGCCGTATTCGGCAAACAGCTCTTTTAAGTAATTCGCCACTTCAATTTCGTTTTCATTCACCGATTTGATGGCGATGACATCTGCTAGAATCTGTAACTTCTCTGCTTCTGTAAAACGCTTCATGCAGGGTACCTCCCGAATTTTTTCTGTCCACTAACAATCATATCATACTTTTTGAATGTGTATTTCCAGACAGCCAAAACAAAAAAAGAACCAGACAGCTTTCTGTCTGGTTCTTTCCAAATTAAGCGATGGTTTCCGCTTTTTCTTGTTCCGCTCCTGGTGCGCCTTCTTCGGTGTCCAAGACGTGTTTGGCCACAACGGCAGCCAAGGCACCGCCCAAAAGAGGCGCCAATGTGTAGAGCCACAACTGGGATACCGCTGCTCCGCCTGCAAAGAGGGCCGGTCCGAAACTGCGGGCTGGGTTGTAGGAAGCTCCGGTGATGTTTCCTCCAACCAAAATCATGGCTGTCAGAGTCAACCCGATGATGAGTCCGGCTGTATGCGGATTGCCATTCCGTCCGGTCGCTGTCATGATGACCAACACGAACAAGAAGGTCAAGACCACTTCAATGACAAAGCCGCCTGGAATCGTCAGGCCTTCTGCCAACACAGTGGCGCCGATGTTCGTGGTGTCTCTTCCAGCTTGCGTGAGGAAGAAGTACAGCGTAGCCGAACCAGCTGCCGCCCCAACCAATTGCGCGATAATGTAAGTGATCAGTCCGGAAAGACTGAGGCGTTTGTTCAAGTACATGGCCAAACTGACTGCGGGGTTCAGGTGAGCGCCTGAAATCGTTCCAACGCTGTAGGCCATCGCCACAACGGTCAGCCCGAATGCCAGTCCGACTGCCAAGATGCCGGCTTGTCCGTCACCCAAAACGGCTGCTCCTGTACCAACCAATACTAACGCAAAGGTTCCAATGGCCTCTGCGATTGCTTTCTTACTCATATACATTCTCCTTTTTCATATAAGACCTCTAATAGAGTAGCACATAAGACCGTGCACTTTCTATCTTTTTTATACCGAAAATTTTGAATATTTATGAGAGGGATTGGGAGAACTTTGAAAAAGCGTTTCCTTCCCGTATGATGGAAGTAGAAGAAAAGACGGAAAGGGAGATGCGGGATGGAAAACTGTTATTACTGCAACAAAGATGAAAAAAGCTTTTTGATTGAAAATGAACTGGCGGCCGGGTTTTATGACGAATCGCCGTCTTCACCGGGGCACTTTCTGGTTATCACCAAACGCCATGTACCGGACTTTTTTGAGTTGACGCCGGAAGAGCACAGTGCGGTCTCTGAACTGCTGGTGCAGGCGAAGAAGTTGGTGGACAGGGAATTCCAACCGGCTGCCTACAACATCGGCGCCAACTGCGGAACAGCGGCGGGACAGTCGGTGCGGCACGCCCACCTCCATTTGATTCCACGTTACGAAGGGGACGTCCAAAATCCCAAAGGCGGCATCCGCAACATCCTGCCGAAGCAACCGTAAGCGCCGCGTTTCGTTTGCTTAGTATGACCCTTTTTCCTCCGGGGGAAAGGGTTGTTTTTTTTACGTCAAAAGGTATATGATACACAAGAGACAGAAAGCACTTGCTTTCTTCGGTGAAAGAGTGTAACATAATCGGTTGCGCTATGTGTAAAGGAGAGTGTGTGCATGATTGATACGGAAAGACAGTTGGAAGAGCAGTATTTGGATAAAGTATACAAAAAGCTGCTCAAAACCGGCTTGGAACTGGAAGAGCAGTTGAAAGACGCGAAGGAAAACGGACTTGCGGCAGTCAAGGAATTGTCCGAAGACGTCCGTTTGAACTTTGACAACTACGCAGACAACTTGGAAACTCTCTCGGCAATCGAGGCCAAGAACCGGGAAATCGATCAGATGAACATCCGGAACCAAGTGGCTGCCTCCCGCCTGGAAAAAGTGAAGCGGCTGTTGGAGTCCCCGTATTTCGGGAAAATCAACGTGGAATTTTTGGAGGATGGCGACCAGGACCAGTTCTACATCGGCATCCACCATTTTGCGGATGAAGAGCGGAACAACTTGGTTTATGACTGGCGTTCCCCGATCGCCGAACTCTTTTACAACAATACACTCGGACCGTCTTCTTACTCAGTGAATGGCTACAAAAACGACGTGGACATTCAAAACAGAAGACAATTTATCATCGAAAAAGACCGGTTGCTCAAGTACTTTGATTCTTCCATCGCCATCCAGGACGATGTGCTGTTGGAAGCCTTGGAACAGGATGCAACGAATGAGATGCAGGACATCACCGCCACCATCCAAAGAGAACAAAATGTGATCATCCGGGACACCGCGAACAAACACATTTTGGTCAACGGGATAGCCGGAAGCGGGAAGACGTCGGCCATCATGCAGCGGATTGCGTACTTGCTGTATACGTACCGCCAACAGATTACCGCTGACAACATTTTGATTCTCTCTCCAAACGACCGGTTCATCGAGTACATCTCGAACGTCTTGCCGTCCCTAGGGGAGCGGAACCCGTTGAACGTGACGCTGCTACAGTTTGCGGAACGCTTTTCGCCGATGGACGTCGAACCGGAAGACGCGTATTTCGAACGCGTCAGTTCCAAACAGGTCGACGAACAGACCGCGGTTCTGCGCAGCAAAGGCTTCGTGGACCACATCAAGCAATCGGACGCACATTTTCTCCCGTCACCGTCTTTTTTCAAAGACTTGACGCGCAGAGGAAAAGTCGTCATTTCCAAAGAAAAAATCATGGAAATTTATCATACCACGCCGAATTTTGAGAACTTGATCGACAAGCTGCAGGCGACCAAACGGGTGTTGATGGATGAGTGGGAAAGCCGTCTGAACCGGCATTCGAAAAAGCGCTCTGTCCAAGACAACGTGATGTTGTTGTCTGAAGAACAACAGCAGAAGCATTTCGGAAAAGTCCTCACAGAGGATTCCGAGAAAAACCTCCACCGGTACGCAGCCAAGCTGTTGAACAAAAAGTATCGAGCCATCACCCTCGGCATCGAACAAAACGCGTGGATCGACACCACGGCGTTGTTCAAGGAATTATATGCCGGCTACACCGACAAAGAGTATGCCTTCTCCGGGAAGACGTACACGTTGGATGAAGCGGTCATCTTCATGACGATTCAGCACAACTTGGTGGAAAAAATCAGCGTGCCGAATATGCGGTTTGTGTTGATCGACGAAGTGCAGGATTACACGACGGCACAGCTCAGCCTGTTGATGGACTTATTCCCGAGGAGCGGGTTCACGATGGTCGGCGACGAAAACCAGGCCATTTTCAATTCAGGCATGTCGTTTGACGACATCGATCGGTTGTTTGAAGGGCGCGATGCGGAGGTGAAGCGGTACGACTTGTTGAACAGTTACCGTTCAAGCGGCGCCATCACCCAGTTGTTCAAACGGTTGGCGACCAACAACAAAGAGATGGATATCATCCCGGTTCGGAAAGAAGGAAAAGAACCGAGTTTTGTTCCGTACAGCTCGTTTATGGAGCTGCAGCACGTCATTGAGAAAGCCGCAAGGGAGTTCGGCAGCCTGACCATCATCACCAAAACCGATGCGGAAGCGCGGGAAGTAGGGACCGTGATCCAGCGTAGCGATTTGGATGCGTCCGCTGTCGAAGTTTACCCGATCAACTTGGCAAAAGGGTTGGAGTTTGACAATGTCTTGCTTTACAACGTTTCTAAAGACAACTACGTGACCGACCGCAGCATCAAAATTCTCTACACCGCCGTTTCGCGTGCGATGAAGAACTTGGTGGTCACCTATAAAGACCAACTGCCGGAGTTGCTGGCGGAAACGAGATAATGAAGAAACGGGCGCTTTCCAAATGGAGAGTGCCTGTTTTTATCTCTCAATGTTTCAAGTATGACAAACCCGCGACAAATTGAATATAAATTAGCGATATTTACAAGTATTTCGTTTTTTATTCAAAAATACTGGTACACTAGTTAACGATCATACTAATCTATTTTGACCAAGAAAATTTTTGGCGGAATAGATGAAAGGATGTGTACGTTTATGGTTGAAATCGCAAGAGAACTGCGCGCAAATGTGCAAGCCACCCTCACGTCCAGTCTTTCAGCCGAAAGAAAACAATCCATTCTTAACCGTTTAATCGAACAAGCGGAAGTGCTCTGTTCCAGTGAACCGGACACGCTGAGCAGAACGGTGAGTGCGTTGACCGAAGAAGAAAGGCAAGCCCTTCAAGAGGCGCTGCAGGAAGCCGTCGACGCAGCGAAAAGTCTTTTGAAGAATACATAAAACAAAACGAACGGTGTTACAGGGCGTTTTCCACCATTGGAGGGTGCCTTTTCTTTGTGCCGGAAAAGGCGTATTGTAGACTTAAGAAGAATAGGATGGGCGGAAATGAGAGATGAAATTAGTGAACGTCCAAGTGGATGGAGAAACAACAATCGGTTTGAAAACAGACAAAGGTGTTTTAGATGTGAAAGCGGCCGCCGCCAAACAGGGACTGAGTGTGCCGGAAACGATGAAAGCACTCATCGAACAAAACGATTTGTCTGACTTGAAGCAACTGGCAGAAACAGCGACCGGGCCGTTCTTGTCCGAAGAAGACTTCACGTATGCCCCGGTGATTCCCGATCCAGACATATGACGTTGAAGCCGGGAGATGTGATTTTCACCGGTACCCCGGAAGGCGTCGTCCTCGGCTATCCGGAAGAAGAGCGAGAGTGGCTGAAACCGGGAGAGACGTTGGAAGTCAGCATTGAAAACATCGGTGTGTTGAAGAATACACTGAGGTAAAGTGGCACAAACTTCTGCGTACTGATGAATATTTTTATGAAAGTTGACAGCAAGGATAAAAGGAAGTATGCTGTTGTTAAATAATTAAATAGTCTTCAGGGCAGGGTGAGATTCCCGACCGGTGGTAGAGCCCACGAGCCGCAAGGCAGATTCGGTTAGATTCCGAAGCCGACAGTACAGTCTGGATAAAGAGAGGACAATAAATAAAAAAGACACGAAGAGTAGCTGTTTTTTGGCTGCCCTTCAAGTTTCTTGAATGGTATTTACATATGAGTACATACGCCCTGGAATAGTTTTTATTCCAGGGCGTTTTTAATGCAAAAAAAGGTTCTTGGTAAAAAGGTTTCGTTGGCCTGGATATCACCTTTTTTATGAACTCATTAGTAAAGAAGGAGACCAGTAGGTAAAGCCCTGATGATATTTCGTCAGGGCTTTTTTCTATGTAAAGGAGGCAATCCAAATGAATGAAAACAAAGATGAACACTACATGCGCAGAGCACTGTCATTAGCAGAAAAAGGCAAAGGGTTTGTACCACCCAACCCCATGGTAGGGGCCATCCTTGTAAAAAATGACCGCATCATCGGGGAGGGATACCATGAAAAGTATGGCGAAGCTCATGCGGAAGTAAATGCATTTGCCTCTGCCACCGAGAATGCGGAAGGAGCCACCCTATATGTCACCTTGGAACCGTGCTCCCACTATGGGAAAACGCCGCCGTGTGCCGATCTGATTGTGCAGAAAAAAGTGAAGCGGGTAGTTGTTGGGGCGCTAGACCCTAATCCTTTAGTAGCCGGTCGCGGCGTTGAAAGAATAAAAGCAGCAGGAATCGAAGTGGTCTCAGGTATCCTTTCTGAGGAAAGCCAACAGTTGAACGAAGTGTTCATGAAGTTCATAACCGAAAGGAAACCTTTTGTGGTACTGAAGGCGGCTATGAGCCTGGACGGAAAAGTCGCCACCCGGACAGGGGAATCCAAGTGGATTTCGGGAGAAGCATCGCGCAAACAAGTTCATCAAACCCGGAGTCACTTGACGGGAATCATGGTGGGAGTGAACACGGTGGTGACCGACAATCCCCAACTGACCGCCCGCTTTCCCGGCAGCAAGAATCCCATACGCATCGTGGTGGACAGTCACTTGAGAATTCCCCTGGAAGCAAACGTGTTGCAGCGGCAAGAAGAAGCTCCGACCATCATCCTCACCACTCATCAAGCACATCAAGAAAAGGCGGCGCATCTCATCGATAAGGGAGTGACGCTTCTCCCCGTAGCGGAGAGACAGGGCAGAGTAGATTTGCAAGAAGCGATGACCGAGTTGGGACGGAGAAATATCGACAGTATTTTGTTGGAGGGAGGAGCGACGTTAAACTTTTCCGCCTTGGAAGCAGGCATTGTAGACAAAGTTCAGATGTATATCGCTCCTAAGATCATTGGAGGCACCGGCTCACCCACTCCCATAGGCGGGAAAGGTATCGACCATCTGAGCGAGGCCTTTCCAGTAGCAAATGTCATGATACGGATGAGTGGAGAAGATGTCTTTCTTGAGGGGAACATACAAAAATAACTGGGAAAGGAAGAAAAAATGTTTACAGGAATCATCGAAGAAATTGGAAAAGTAAAACAAGTCAAAAGAGGAGAAGCCTCTTCCGTTTTAACCATTGAGGCCGATACCGTGCTTGAAGGGACTGCCATCGGGGACAGCATCTCCGTCAATGGGGTTTGTCTCACGGTCACCCAGTTGCTGGCGGGGGGATTTGAAGCGGATGTGATGGCTGAAACGTTGGACCGCTCCAACATCGGTGAGTTGGAAACGGGTCATGAAGCCAATCTGGAACGCGCAATGAACCTTCAGAAAAGATTGGGTGGGCACATTGTAAGTGGGCACATCGATGGCACAGGTGTAATCAAAAAGTATAAGGAAGACGACAATGCAGTATGGGTGACGGTCGCGACTGATTCAAATCTTCTGCGCTACATCATCGAAAAAGGTTCCATTGCTATTGACGGTATCAGCCTGACAGTCGCGGCTGTGGATGAGCACTCCTTTGCAGTAGCCATCATTCCCCACACTGCTGAACAAACAACACTTTTGAAGAAAAAAGTAGGGGATACCGTCAATCTCGAATGCGACATGATTGGAAAATATGTTGAGAAATTATTGGGGCTGGTTCCTCAGTCAGTCAAAAAAGATGCACAGAAGGCATGAAGGAACGAAAAGGAGAAGACACCATGTTTAACACGATTGAAGAACTATTGGAAGACTTAAAGGCAGGGAAAAACATTCTCTTGGTTGATGATGAGGACCGTGAAAACGAAGGAGATCTCATCTGTGCAGCGGAATTTGCCAGTCCAGAGAACATCAATTTTATGGCCACTTACGGAAAAGGGCTCATTTGTATGCCGATGGCCAAGGAGTATACTGAAAAGTTGGCATTGCCGCAGATGAGTTTGCACAACACAGACCATCATTCGACCGCTTTTACAGTATCCATCGACTACATTGATACAACGACGGGCATCTCCGCCTACGAACGGTCACTCACAGCCATGAAAGCAGTGGCGGATGACGTTGGCCCCGATGATTTCCGCCGTCCTGGGCACATGTTCCCGCTTGAAGCCGTGAAAGGCGGCGTGCTTACTCGTAATGGGCATACGGAGGCAACCGTCGATCTTGTCCGGCTGGCCGGTTTGAAGCCGGTGGGGCTGTGCTGCGAAGTGATGAAAGAAGATGGGACGATGGCACGTCGTGATGATTTGCTGGTGATGGCCAAGGAGCATAACCTCAAAATTGGTACGATCAAGGATCTGATTGAATATCGGAAAGCCAATGAACTTTTGGTGATTCGCGAAGCAAAAGCCAAACTGCCTACTGCATATGGCGACTTTGACCTGTACGCCTATGAACATGTTTTTACGGGAGAACATCATGTTGCCTTGGTGATGGGGGACGTTCAAACAGACGAGCCGGTGTTGTGTCGGATCCATTCGGAATGTTTGACCGGCGATGTGTTTCATTCTAAGAAATGTGACTGTGGGCAACAACTCGATTCAGCTCTGAAACAGATTGCAGAAGAAGGAAGAGGGGTCCTCCTCTATATGCAGCAAGAAGGGCGCGGAATTGGGTTAATAAACAAAATCCGTGCGTACGCTCTTCAAGATCAAGGGCACGATACGATAGAAGCAAATCTTATGCTGGGCTTCCCTGTGGATTTGCGAGAGTATTATGAGTGCAAACAAATCTTCGATGATTTGGGCATCAGCAGACTGCATCTGATGACCAACAATCCCTTAAAAATGAAAAGTTTAGAGGACTATGGGTTGAAAGTAGAGAGGCGGATTCCAATCCAAGTGGAGGCTTTTGCGGAAGATAAAGATTACTTGGAAGTGAAGCGCACAAAATTAGGACATTATTTAGAATCTTGAATTGTAAAATTAAGCTAGAAAAATAGAAAACCATTTGTGATACACTCTCACTAAGTTCCAACCACGAAAATTAGAGGAGTGACCACAAATGGCCTACACACATCTTACCATGAAAGAACTTAGCTGGATAGAAACTTATTTTGATACTGGATTAAAACCTTATAAGATTGCTCGGAAAATCGGTCGATCAAATCAACCGGTCTATAATGTCGTTTCCTTCCTAAAGGAAGGCGGTTCAATTATAGAATACTTTGATCAGTATAAACAGAATAAATCAAAGTGTGGCGCTAAGAAAAAGACCTTTACAAGAAAACAAACCCAATACATTAAAGATAAAGTTTCAGAA
>NZ_AUCD01000056.1 GCF_000429585.1 Atopococcus tabaci DSM 17538 | reverse complement strand
GAATATATTTAAGTCGATTACATTTGATTGTGGCAAGGAATTTTCCAATTGGAAAAACTTAAGTAATCAACAAGATATTTCTATTTTCTTTGCGGATCCAGGCTGTCCCTCTCAACGCGGACTAAATGAACATTCAAACGGTCTCTTACGTAAAGATGGGTTACCTAAACAAATGGACTTCAACGAAGTCGATCAACAATTTATTTCTTCTGTCGCAATCCGAAGGAATAAAATACCTAGAAAATCTTTAAACTATAAGACCCCATTGGAGGTCTTTCTGGAGAATGTATCAGGTTTAAATTATTTCTAGCTTAATTTGACAAACGAAATTATTATAAGATTCTTGTGCTTGAATGTCTTTGACAGGGGCTTCGATGTCGCCTGCTTTCGTCAGTGCCCATTTGGTTAACACCGGTCCGACGAGTTCATACACCAGTGTTCCGGCCAAAACGACCGCGGTGATTTGCTCGGCGTATGCCGGCACCAACGTTTGGGAAGCTGTCGCCAATCCAATGGCCACACCTGCCTGTGGGATCAAGGTGATGCCCAAGTAGTTGCTGACTTCTTTCGGTGCTTTCATGATGCGCGCACCTGTGTAAGCACCCAACATTTTTCCGAACACACGGAAAAGAATGTAGACCACACCGATGAGTCCAATCGAAGGCAGGATGCTGATGTTCAGCCCAGCTCCGGAGACGACGAAAAACATCATGTACAATGGCGGTGTGATTCGGTCCGACAAGTCCGTCATCAACGGCGCTTCTTTGGACACGTTCGTCAAGACTCCTCCGGCCATCATACACGCCAACAATTCAGAGACACCAAAACTGGTTGAGAGACCGCTTGTCAAAAAGACAAACGCGAGCAAAACGGTCAATCGGTTGGCACGCGTTTTGAACAACTTCAGCGGGAACTGCATCACGAATCCGAGAACCGCTCCTGCCGCCAATGCCAAGAGGACATCCAAAAACGGTGCCACCATGGTCATCACCAAACTGGTCGTTGCCCCGTGAGCCGCTGTCAGCATTTCCGCAATCGCGGCCGCGAACCCGAAGAGAATCAAAGCGACGGCGTCATCCAATGCCACCACACTCAACAGCGTATCGGTGACAGGACCTTTCGCCTTGTACTCTTTGATCACCATCACGGTTGCTGCCGGTGCAGTGGCCGCTGCGATCGATCCAAGCACAATCGCAAACGCCGGTTCCACCCCGATCGCCAACAATGCTCCTGTTACCAACACCACTGCTAAAGTGGCTTCAAAAAATGCAATGACAACAGGAGTCATGCCGACGCGTTTGAAATAATCCGTCTTGAATGACAACCCGATTGAAAATGCGATGAATGCCAATGCCATTTGAGAAATGATTCCAAAGCCTTCCAACATACCCGTGGTGACGAGGTTCAAAAACGATGGCCCGATGAGCAGTCCGCCCACCAGGTAGCCCGTCACACTCGGCAGCTTAAACATGGACGCTACCCTTCCGAACAATAGACCTGTCATCAAAATGACCGCAACACTCAATAATGCATTACTCAATTGCTACATCCCTCTTTTTTTATGATCATTCATTCTTTCATTGAACTTTTCTGCGCCCGTTTTAGAACCGGATGCCTTCCGCAAACAACAGCGGCAGGGCAAACAAGATTCCCGTCTCCGGCTGCGACAAGTCTCCAACGACCCGGCGCACGATTTGACGGGCTTTGTTGACGTCTTCCGGTTGTAAAATGGTAAAGATGAGTTTGTTTTCTGAATGGTCCGACACCAAAAAAGGCCGGAGCGTGGAAATGATGCGTGTGTCTTCCACATCCGCCAGTTGTTTCGCCATCCCGATGGAATCGAGAATGGTCGCTGCTTTGATGTCTTCGTTGCTCCATTCAATCAACAATTCATCCAACAACTCTGTTTTGTTCAATACAAGAACCAATAAGACTTCCTCGCTCGTTTTCCTCACCTCTTTCCTTTTTCAGAAAATTACATGAAAGAATGTTCCTATATACTAGTATACATTCTTTTGAAAAAACTTCAAAAAACGCCGGCATTCTCTCATTTTCCGCTTACTGTACACAAAATGGACACAGCCGTTTTCCAAATTCTGTCCTATCTCTTAATTTTGTAAGGAGAGATGACGATAAAGAGCCTGGAGCGTTTATTTATTTCTATTGATAAGGAGTTTGATTGATGAAGAAGAGGTTTCAGTTTAAAAGTGTTTTGGCCAGGATGATGTCGGGTTTTGGCCTGGGGATCTTGTTGGTCGCCATTATTTCATCGTTGGCTGTCACCTCGGCCTTCCGTTCCAATCGGGAGACAAGAGAGATTATCGATGATACACTGCCGACGTTGTTGCAGACGGAAGAGTTGACCTCTAATTTGCTGCGCCGTTACGGTTTGGCGCAAAACTACCTATTGACTGGAAGCGAAGCCACCGCGATTGAGTTTGAGGAGCTGTCGGAAGTCAGTGAGGCGTCAGAACAAGCGTTGGTGGAGTACTATCCAACCGACACGATTGTAGAAAAAGTCAATATGGCGAACGAATGGACCAACCGCATGCGGACGGAAGTCATCGAGCAGGCACGGAACGGCAACCGGGAAACGGCGATTGCGAACCTCGGTTTGCTGGAGCCATTGACCGATGACCTCATCCAGTCCTACACGGAAGGTGTGGAGTTTGGTGAAAATGAGATTATGGAAATCGGGCACAGCATCATCGAATCCGGGAATCGTTCCGTGATGATCGTCACTGTGTTAAGTGTCGTTGTGATTGTCCTTTCTCTTCTTATCGCCTGGGCCACGTCTCAATCCATCGCTCGTCCGATGAATTTGATGCGCGACCGGCTGCAGGAAATTGCGGACGGAGACTTGCGTTCGGAACCGTTGAATGTGCGGATGAAAGATGAAATCGGACAGTTGGGACACGCCTTGAATGCCACTCAACTGCAATTGATTCGCATGGTTCACGAGATGTCCCAAGCTTCCGAGTCTCTTGCCGCAAACAGCGAAGAGTTGCTGCAGTCGGCCGGTGAAGTGACGTCCGGTTCCCAGCAGGTCGCAGCCACCATGCAGGAACTGGCGTCCGGTTCAGAAACCCAAGCGAGCAGCGCCGGGGACTTGGCCGCTCAGATGGATTCATTTGCCAAACAGATTGAAGAGTCGAATTCATACGGTGCAGAAATTGAAGAATCTTCCCGCAACATCAAAGACATGGCTTTGGAGAGCACCCAACGGATGGCGGCTTCTACGGAACAGATGAACAAGATTGAACAGATCATCCAAGACGCGGTCATGAAAATGGAGCGCTTGGACCAGCAGACGGTGGAGATCACGAAAATGGTCGAAGTCGTCCAAAGCGTGGCGGACCAAACCAACCTGCTGGCGTTGAACGCCTCGATTGAAGCCGCCCGCGCCGGCGAACAGGGCAAAGGGTTTGCCGTGGTAGCTGATGAAGTCCGCAAGTTGGCGGAACAAGTATCCGACTCTGTTTCCGATATCACTCAAGTGGTGGAAAATGTCCAGACGGAAGCGAAAAATGTGGGCGATTCGTTGCAGAACGGCTACAAAGAAGTCGAGCAAGGAACCCTTCAAGTTCAGTCTACAGATGAAGCACTGCGCAAGATTGTTGAATTGATCGGCAACACGGATAAAATGAACCAACGTATGACCGGCATCATGAACAAGATTTACGCCAACAGCGGAGAGATGAACACCTTGATTGACGAGGTGGCGTCCGTTTCCCAGGAATCGGCGGCCGGTGTGGAAGAAACTTCCGCTGCGGTTCAGCAGATTGACAGTTCCATGAACGAAGTCTCCGCCAGCTCCGAGCACCTCGCGGAATTGGCTGAAAACTTGAATCAACTGGTTCATCAGATGCAAATTTAAGGAAAATGATGGCAACTCGGAGGCGTTTTTGCTTCGAGTTGGGGTCATTATGGGGTTTGGGCGCAACTCAGGGGAAGTTTCTTCTTGAGTTGGGTTCATTCCCTCTTTTGGCCGTAACTCATTTGATTTTCTCTTCTGAGTTTGTGCCATTTAAGAGTTTGACCCCAACTCAGTTGAAATTTCACTTTGAGTTCGCGCCAAAAAAGACCGTCTGCATGGTTAGGCAGACGGTCTTTTTGTGTAATTTTTTTCAGTCCGGTTTCTTGAACCGTTTCTCCGCTCGGGCCCATGCCCGGAGGAATTCGCTGGTGTCGTTTTTCTCGGTGACACGCCCGTACTTGCGGCGCTGCAGCACCGCGTTCAGGACACCCCCGACGAGCACCATCATGTTCATCATCTGGAGAAGCACCATGACAAACGTGAAGGCGCCGACCGTAGTGTAAAAAGTGGACTCTTCTGGAATCAGACGCAGGAATAAGTAGTAAGCAGTCCCCGCCGCGACAAAGACGACGGTGGAAAATAAGGTTCCCGGCAGGACGTCACGCCAATGTTGACGGACGTTTGGAACAAGGTAGTACAACATCCCAATCAACAGTCCCGCCGATAAGACATACAACGGGGCACTGACGGCAGCCGGTGCGCCCAGCAATTGGATGCCGGCAAACAATACGCCGCCCACTCCAGCGAACACAAACGTCACGAGAAATGCGACGAGCCGCAACACCACAATATTTTTCCAGTGACCGACGCCGTACGCTTAGTTGAGGCCCATCTGCATCGCCGCCATCGCCCAGCTCACGGTCCACACCGTCGCGACCGCCGCGACAATCAAGATTGCCACGTGGGCGGATTCGTAAATTTGTCTCAAGTCCGTGGTCATCCATGAAACGAACGGGCCCGGCACCAGTTTGGTGATCCATGCAATCAGCGGTTCGGGTGGAATGTGGAAATAATTCCATGCGTTGTATACTCCGACCACCAGCGGAAACAGCGAGACCGCGGTGTAGTATGCCACAAACACGGAGTATTGCCACACTTCTCCGTTGCGGATGCCGGTGATAAGCGCGCGCAACCCGTCGCGGTCAGTTTGTTGTTTGGTCCAGTTGATCATGTGCTTCATGTATAACTCTCCATCAACATCCGTTTAAATTCCCTCTTTCCGCAGCATCTCTTCGCAAATGCGGTGGCTGAGCCAGGCCGATTTGGCTGACACCGGGTTGTCGCTGCCGGTTCGGACGGCTTCGAGGAAGGCTTGGATGATCGGCGCAAAGCCGCGTTTCGTCAACGTGTTTTCCCAATCGCTGAACGTCTTTTGTTCGCGTTTGTCGCCGGTGTAGCGCGTCCATTCGGTCAAATTTTCAACGCGCACCGTTTCGGTCAGGCTCTGCACTTCCATCGTTTCTTCCTTGGCGCCGGCACGGGAATTCACCGAAACGCGGATAGTGGCGTCATCGGTTTCCAGTTCCACCCAAGCGCGTTCCAACCGGTCTTTCGTGCCGATGATGCGCGATTCCACCAACCGGACGTCCCCGTCAACCATGTGCAGCGCGGTGTCCAACGGGTGGATGAACATATCGTAAATCCGAAACCGTGTCGGCTGGTCCACTTGATTGATTTGATTTTTCTGGAACAGAATCGTGTTTTTGTCCGGAATTTCCTTCAATTCTTGAATCATCGGCGCAAATCGGCGGTTGAATCCCACCGTGAGGAGTTTCCCTCTTTCATTGGCCAAAGCCAGCAGGTCGCGGGTTTCCTTCAAGTCTTCGGAAACCGGTTTGTCGACATAGACGTGGATGTCGTTTTCCAACATCTTGCGGATGATGCTGCCGTGGGAAGCGGTCGGTGTGTGGATGAAGACCGCGTCCACCCCGCTCTGGATCAATTCGTCGAGGTCCGTATGGATTTCTTTCACCCGGTACTGCTTGGCGATTTCATTCAGTTTTTCTTCGTTGCGCGTGCACAGATGCCAGTCGATGTCCGCGTGCTGCGTCATCATGACCGGCAAATATGCTTTCTGTGCGATATTTCCAAGTCCGATTACTCCTACTTTCATTGGTTTTCCTCCTTGTTGGTTGTCACGTTTACGAGACCACGTTCCTGAACCACTTGTTTCGTGACAGAATCGCGATGAGGGCATAACTGATAAGGGCAATGACCACTGCAGACAGCGGGAGTGAAAGGATGGGCGTGAAGAGCGTGGTGTTCCACCCTGCCCGCCAAATCAAGTCACGGATCAAGACGTGGATCAAATACACCCCGAACGAATGCTGGGACAATTTCAAGAGCATTCGTTTCCTGCCGGTCTCCAGTTCCCGATCAGCGAACCGCTGTTTCAAAAACAAGAATACCGCAGCCGATGCCGCCATCACGTTTGGCGTCAAATATTCGTACAGGATGTTGTTCAAACTGCCTTCCTGCAAAGACAGCACGCTGGTTCCGATGATGGTGACCGCGGCGCCCACCCCTCCGAAGATATAGATGAGTCGTCTGACTTTTTTCGGCAGCCCGTATGCATGCAGGAAATAACCGAGCACCATGTAGCCGGCATACCCCAACGTGATGTCGAAGTTGATGCCGTTGTCTATCAGTGTGTCGGTTGACCGGATGGGGAATTGGCGGTACGTCGGAGTCAAGATCCCGACGATGATGCTGACAGCCAGGAAATAGTAAATCAGCCGCTTGTCTCTGGTGATGGGACGCAGAATCGGCACAATCGCATAGACTTCTGCGAGCCGGTAGAGAAACCATAGATGAAAGTTTCCCCGGATAAACTCCCACCACGTTTGTTCGACGGCTTCGGGTGATACTTCCGGCGTCTCGCCGATTCTTTCGTATAACACATACACCGCGGACCAAAAGATGAACGCTTTGGCCAGGCGCCAGATATTTTTTGTGAAAATGGATTGGGCGGTGACTTCTTTTTTTGGACTCAGGAAAAAGATGCCGCTCACCATGAAAAACAACGGTACACTGACACGCGAAAACCCGTTGACGGCGTTCAGCAACTGCCAGTGGAATGAGTCGACGTCCACCCGATGAAAATCTTTCGAGGCGACGTGGATCAACACCACCATAGCAGTGGCCGTGACGCGGATGACATCTGCGTACCAGACCCGTTTTTTCGGCTTCGTTTTGGCCTCGGGTGCCGGAGTGGCATCCGAGGAGGGTGAATAAAACGCATCTTGATTCATATTTCAGGTCCTTTCTGATGATTTGTGAACCGCGGAACGAACCGCTCTCCCTTATCATAGCAAACTTTTGAGAAAAAGTTGGGCTCTGGTGTACTGGAACCGGCTTGGAAAGGGTCCTTTTTGCAAAAAAAAGACACCGCACGGGGCGGTGTCTTCGGATGGCGTTTACTCGTCGCCTTGGTGAGTCAAGATGATTGGACCGTCTTTGGTGATCGCCAAAGAGTGTTCGTATTGGCAGCTAAGTCCGCCGTCTTGTGTGCGGGCTGTCCAGCCGTTATTGTCCAGTTTGGATTTCCACGTACCGGTGTTGACCATCGGCTCGATGGTGATGACCATGCCTTCTTTGAGGCGCAGTCCTTTCCCTGGTTCGCCGTAGTGTGGAACTGCCGGCTGTTCGTGCAAGGTTGGTCCCAAGCCGTGTCCGATGAATTCGCGGACAACAGACAAGCCTTCTCCTTCGACGTACGTCTGGATGGCATGGCCGATGTCGCCGATGCGGTTACCGACTTGCGCCTGCTCGATGCCTTTGTAAAGCGCAGTGCGTGTGACGTCCATCAAGCGTTTCACTTCGTCCGTCGGCTCGCCCACGGAGTAGCTCCAGCAAGAATCCGCCAAAGCGCCTTTGTAGTTGACCACCATGTCCACTTTGATGAGGTCTCCTTCGTTGAGGACTTCTTTGCGAGGGAAGCCGTGGCAGATTTCGTCGTTGATGCTGACACAGGTTGCGTATTTGTAGCCTTCAAACCCTTTTTGTTCAGGGGTCGCACCGTGGTCGAGCATGTATTTTTCGACAAATTCTTCGATGTCCCAGCCGGTGATGCCGGGTTTAATGAACCCACGCAATTCGCGGTGGATGTCTGCCAACAGCGCACCCGCTTCCGCCATCGCGTCGATTTCACGTTGTGATTTTAATGTGATCAATGCTTTTCCCCTTTTCTCCTAATACTTATCCTCTCTATTATAGCGAAAAAATCGGATTTGTGAAGGGGCGTGGAAAATTGGATTTTTTGCGTATCTTTAAGTGAGGAGGTCGAAAAGATGAAGGTGTTGAAACCACGGAAGAAATCAACGTACTTGTTGGCGTTGGAAGCGTTGGACAAACGGATGGTGTTGGCAGATGAGGACAAACGGCATTTGGCGAACATGCAAAGTGGGTTCAGCGGAGAGTGCGGGCTTGACGCATGGATGGCGGAGGCGCTGGAGGCTGAAGCGTTGGTGTTGAATGATTTGCTGTTCACCGAGAAAGGCAGCTCGTTTCAAGTGGATTCCATTGTGTTGACCGGCGACCGGATTCACCTGATTGAAGTGAAAAACTACGAAGGCGACTACCAATTTCGGGAAGGGCATCTGGTTACTTTTTCCGGAAAAAAGATTTCGAACCCACTGACAAAGTTCCACGACACAACGACAAGGATGCGGAACCTGTTGCACAAATGGAACTTTCGGGTGGACTTAGAGCCGTCGTTGATTTTCGTGAATCCCTCATTCATGATGTATCACGCCCCGATGGACGCTCCCGTTGTTTACCCGGGACAAATTCAGTCCTATTTTTCCCGGCTCAACCGACGCGCCCTTCCCCTCTCCCCACAGCACCATTATTTAGCGGAGAAATTGTTGGCGGAGCACCAGGACGAGGCGGCGTTTCAACGGAAGCCGCCGCAGTATGTGTACGAGTCGCTCGGCAAAGGGTTGTGGTGCATGGAGTGCGGCGCCTCCCGGTTGACGCTGACACAGCGCTCAAGTATCTGCCGGGCGTGCGGGGAGAAAGTGTCCATAGATGAAACAGTGGTGTCCCACTGCGAGGAGTTCCGCATCCTGTTTCCCGAGCGGAAGATGACGCGGAACGGCATCTACGATTGGTGCGGGCGGCTGGTTTCTCCATGGCAAATCCAGCGAATTCTGAAATCCAACTTCGATCAATGCGGATACGCCCGTGGAACTTATTATCAGTAGGGCTTTTTTGATGAAAGACTCATTTCCGAATGAGTCTTTTCTTTTTGGATGGTTTTTGAGAGCAACTCGGGAAGGATTTGGAGCTGAGTTATGGTCATTCGTTGGATTGGAGGCAACTCAATTGGATTTCGCAATCGAGTTGGGGGCAGTTTCCCGTTTGGACCAAACTCGATTTCAATTTCATTCTGAGTTGCGGTCACTCCGTTGTTTGGCACCAACTCAATTATTTTTTCTCGCTGAGTTTAAGCCATTCCCCTGCTTATAAAATTAGGACTCATTTCCAAATGAGTCTTTTCTTTTTGGGATGGGTTTGGGAGAAACTTGGGGAGGATTCGGAGCTGAGTTGTGGTCATTTACTTGATTGGAGGCAACTCAATTGGATTTCGCAATCGAGTTAGGGGCAGTTTCCCGTTTGGGCCAAATTCGAGTTCAATTCCACTCTGAGTTGCGGCCATTCCGTTGTTTGGCACCAACTCAATTATTTTTTCTCACTGAGTTTTCCTCATCCCTCACCTGCCTTACCCATAAAACGAAAAAAGTGACGGTTTCCCGTCACTTTTCGTTTACGAAATTGTCTTTTTGTTCCATTGCGTGGTAGTAGGCGCCGATGAGGCCGGCATCGTTCAAGTATTTGCACGGCACGATGGGCGCTTTGAATTCCGGCCAGTCCCACAGGCGGTGCAGGCGCTCGCGGACCAACGGCAGAAACGCCGGATGCGAACTGATGCCGCCGCCAATCAGGATTTTCTCGGGGTTGAGCACGGTAACCACATTGAACAAGCCGACGCACAGCGTATCGATCCACGATTCGACCATCACCCGGACGTCTGAATCGTCTGCCATTTCATCCAAAATTTGTTCGCCGGTCACCAAATCGAGGGTGTCCAATCCTTTGGCGCTTTTGTACTGGTTGATCAGCGCCCGGACGGAGGAAAATTGGTGCAAGTCTTTTTCGGGAGCCAGCGCGTGGTTGATGCGCATCCTGCCGAATTCCCCGGCTTTGAACTGGAAGCCGCGGTACAATTCGCCGTTCACATAAAATGCACCGCCGATGCCGGTTCCCACTGTCAGCACCAAAAAGTTGTCGACGCCTTGCGCATTGCCGGAAACTTTTTCCGCCAGCGCGGCACAGTTTGCATCATTTTCAATGTAAACGGGATACCGGTGGCTCAAGGCTTCTTCCAGCTGCTCTTTGATATTTTGGTGATAGAAATAAAGAATCGCCCCCGAAGTTTCCGCGTACCCGGTGTGGGGATTAATGTATCCTGGGAAGCTGAAAGTGATGGCTTGGACGGTGCCTGCCTCTTCGTACCGATCGGCCACCTCCACAATCCCTTCCAAGAATTCTTCTTTGTCTTCCGGTGTGGGAAACGCGCTCTTTGTCAGAATAGTCCCCTGCTCGTCCAGCAGGGCGTGTTTCACCATGGTGCCTCCGACGTCAATACTGATGGTATTCATACGCATCCCTCCTTAGACGGAAAGCCTGCTTAAAAAAGCAGGCTTCCTCTTCTATCCATGATTATTTTCCGCTTGCTGCTTCTTCTGTTGGCTCCATGTCTGTGCGGACTTCTGCTGCTCGGTTGGCGGCAATGACGAACGGTGCGTAAATCAGCACCGATATCCCTGTACAGAGGAGTCCAACCAGCAGCGCTCCCCAATGTCCCCCGGTTCCCAAGAACGGAATAAGCGGTCCCGGCGTGGTCCACGGAACGGTGTAGCCGATTGGCGGAATGATTTCAGTGGCGATAAAGAAGTACCCCACCAAAATGTTTACCATTGGAGCGAGGATAAATGGAATGATCATGATCGGGTTCAACACAATCGGCATCCCGAAGACGATCGGCTCGTTGATGTTGAAGATACCCGGTGCAATCGACAGTTTGGCGATGTTTTTGTAGTCGGCTCTCTTGGAAAAGAGGATGACCGCAATCAACAGTCCCAAGGTCATGCCGCTTCCGCCGTAGTTGGCGAAGCCGTCGTTCAACGCCCCCCAGTTGTATGGGTACGGAACGCCCCAAGTGGTGCCGTGTTCCGCGATGTAATCCAAGTTGGCCAAGCCCATCGGTGTGAATATCGGGTCACGCACAGCCGCCAAGGTGTTCGGCCCGTGAATTCCAAGTACCCACAGCAGGTTGCTCAAGAAGGCAAAGAGCAAGACGGACCAGATGTTTCCGCCCACGTCTGTGAGAGGCGCTTGAATCAAACGGAAAATCAATTCGTTGATGCCGTTTGGCGCAATCAAGGAAATCACGTAGTTCAAAATGGAAAAGACAATCAAAATGATGATGATTGGGAACAAGTTGCTGAAGGAGCGGGCAACGTTGGATGGCACCTGTTCCGGCATCCGGATTTTCAAGCGTTTGCTTTGGGCGAGACGGCTGAACAATTCTCCGACAGTCAATCCCACCAGCATGGCCACAAACAAGCCTTGCGCGCCTAAGTAGTTCGTTGTCAAATAGTTGGCACCATCCACATTCAAGTAAGGCGTGTAAACGATGAAGAACGATCCCACGGACGTCATCCCCGCCAACAAATCATCTTGCTTGTAATGTTTGGCCATGTTTCGCGCAATCATAAAGACGATGAAAATGGACATGATGTTCGTCGTCCCCTGCACGACCGGCGAGAAAATCTGTTGGGCGTTTGCCAGGTTCGGGAAAATATGGTCCAACTGCAAAAGTTGCGCCACAAATCCGTTCGGGTCCAGCACAGTGAAGTTCAGCAATAAGATCAATGAACCGGCCATCGTCAATGGAAAGGCCAAAATAAATGCGTCACGTACAGCGACAATGTGTCGTTGGCTGTTCAAACGCGTTGCCAATGGAACAAGCACACGGTTGAGCCCGTTTTCTAATTTGTCCATCATTGCCATGGTGTTTCCTCCTTTAATCCTCCAATTTTTCTCCATTGGACGCAATCACGCGCTGGTACCAGTAGAAGCTGTCCTTTTTGTGGCGGTCCAATGATTTTTCCTCTGTCTCGTCACGGTCCACGTACACGAATCCGTAGCGTTTTTGATACCCGTTCAACCAGCTCAGCAAATCCGTGAAGCTCCATGTGCAATACCCGAGTACGTCCACCCCGTCGGAAATGGCTTCTTGGATTGCCTTGACGTGTTGACGCAAATAGTCAATGCGGTAGTCGTCGTGAATGCTGCCATCTGTTTCCAAGGTGTCGTATTCGCCCAACCCATTTTCCGTAATCAAAACAGGCAGGTGGTAACGGCTGGAAATGCGGCGCATGCCGATGCGCAAGCCGGTTGGATCGATGTCCCAGTCCCAGTTTGTCCGTTCGACGTGCGGGTTCTCCGCGGATTTGAACAATCCCGGGATGCCGCTCGCTTCCGTGGTGCCTTTTTTGCCGGAATAGTTGGCCTGGCCGAGTCCGACGCCGTCCAATGGGTTGGCTTCCACCGTGTTGGAACGGTAATAATTCAACCCCATAAAATCCGGTTTGCCGGCTTTGAGCAGCTCTTCGTCGCCCGGCTCCACTGTCGGTGCCACTCCATTTTCTTCCAACCAGTTCCAAACGACTGTTGGATATGTGCCGTACACATAGACATCCATCCAAAAATGAGCTTGGAATTCTTCGTGGTTTTGGGCAGCCAGCTGGTCTTCGGGTTTGGACGTCAAGGCGTACGTCGGGCCGTATGCGAAACTCGGACCGATTTTTCCTGAAATCCCCAGTTCCCGGAACCGGCGGATGACCGATGCGTTGGCGAGGTTGGCGATGTGATTGGCTTGGAACATCCGCTTGTCGTCCTGCACTCCCGGTGGATGCGACGCCATCTTATAGCCGTGTGTGATGAAGACGTTCTGCTCGTTCAGCGTCACCCACCAACGGACTTTTCCGTCGAACCGCTTAAAGAGGGTTTCCGCATAGCGGGTGAAGTCTTCGATCACTTCCCTGGATTCCCAGCCGCCGTATTTGTCCTGCAGCGCCTGCGGAATGTCCCAGTGGTACAACGTGACGACCGGCTCGATGCCGTGGGCGTTCAGTTCGTCGATCAACCGCTCGTAAAACGCCAGCCCGGCTTCGTTGACTTCTCCGTCGCCGTCCGGAATCACGCGGCTCCAGGCCACTGAAAACCGGTACGCCTTCAAGCCCATCTCAGCCATCAACGCCACATCTTCTTTGTAACGGTTGTAATGGTCGACCGCTACGTCTCCTGTGGTGCCTTTGAATGTTTTTCCTGGAATCCGGACAAACCGATCCCAGACTGATTCCCCCTTTCCGTCTGTGTCCCATGCGCCTTCCACTTGGTACGCCGCTGAAGCGGAGCCCCATAAGAACTCTTGTGGAAATGGTTTTAGCTTTTTGTGATACATTGTGCGCCTCCTTTTCATTTTTTCACCTTTATTATAGCGCTTACATTTTGATTGGGGAAGGCTTTCCGTCAACACGGGAAGCCGTTACGGGCGGTTGGATATTGTTTCAGTTTCGGAACGTGGTGTTTCACTCTGTGCGTAGTGTTTTTTTGCGAGGGTTTCAAACAGATACAGCACCGGGAGTTGGGAGGTGATGTTGATTTGACCATCGCCGAGTGTTTCAGGCGCAATGTGGTACGCGATGTTCCGGTCGGAAATTCTGGCGAGTGTGTTGTAAGACGAATTGGTGATGCTGACGATGTAACCGCCCAATTCTTTCAGTCTTTGAGCCTGTTCGATGGTCTGCGTGGTCTCCCCGGACACCGACAGCACAAAGACGACCGTCTGTTCATACGTTTTTCCAAACTGTTCAAACGGATAGAAGGGATCTTTTATGTACATCGTCTGTTTGCCGAAATTGGAGAACCACCGGGAAGCATATTCCGCCAAGATTCCGGACGTCCCGATGCCGAAAAACATCACCAGTTCCGCATCGGAAATCTGCTCGGCCACTTCCTCCAATTCTTCTTCGTACTGGTCAGTCAGCGTCCTGGAAAAGAACGATTCGACCACTTCTTTTGAATCAATCAGACGGGGAGTTGTCTGTTTTTGCAGCTCTTTTTTCAAATCCAGTTTGAACTCGACAAAGGATTCATACCCCAGTTTTTGTGTGAACCGCAGAACGGTGGCGGGCGATGTGTGGGAGGCATCCGCCAGTTCCCTCACCCGCATGTAGGCCACTTTTTCTTTGTGGATCAAGATATAGGAGTAAACACTTTTTTCTGCTTCTGTGAGAGACGATACGTCTTTGTAGTGAAACATCGAACCCCTCTTTTCTCAAATTTGTCGTCACATATTCTTTTTTATTTTAGCATGAATGAAAGGGGTTTCTGACTCTTTTTAGAAAATTTCAAGAGTCTGCCACAAAAACGACGGGAACAAACGTTCGCAAGAAGCGGAAAAATGTGGTACGATACATTTGTCGCAAATCCTATCCCTGCGGCCGGGTGGTGATGCGTTTGTGGAATGACCTCTTTACTTTGGTGCTCATCCCCCTTTTTGTAAGGATAGTGACGGAGCTGTTCGCTTATTGGTTAAATAAGCGAGGCGATGAGTAGAGTAGTGCGACATGAACCCGACCGCCTTTTTGGCGCAAAAAAACACCCAAGCAGCTGCCACTGCCTGGGTGTTTGTCGTTTGTGGAATCTCTTTACTTTTTCCTCTTCTATTATAGCACAGAGCGGCTGAAAGGCAAAGATTCCCCTTGTCCTCCCAACCCTGTTTGCGAGTGCGTTTTGATGGCATTTCTCCTTTTGTCTTGTTATCGTAAATGATGTAAGAACAAACGTTATGGATAGGAGATGAGAATAAATGACAGATTCTAATTTAACTGATCCACGTAACAAGCACTACAACGAGAACTTCCCTGAACAAGAGCAGGACACTCCGGCGTTGCAGAGCAAAATGGAACCAAAACCGGACTGCGGGGAAACCTCTTATAAAGGACACAACCGCATGGAAGGCCGCAATGCTTTGGTCACCGGCGGAGATTCCGGTATCGGACGCGCCGCAGCGATTGCGTTTGCGCGTGAAGGAGCCAACGTCGCCATCCAGTTCTTCCCTGGCGAAGAAGACGACGCCAACGAAGTGAAAGAACTCATTGAAAAAGAAGGCAAAAAAGCGTTACTGTTGCCGTATGACTTGCGCGAAGACGGCGCCGCTACGGAGATTGTCGAAAAAACGGTAGACGCGTTCGGTGCATTGGACACATTGGTGTTGAACGCCGCCCAACAGATTGCGCAGCCATCGTTGAGTGAGTTGTCCATCAAACAAGTCACCGATACATTTAAGGTCAACATCATCAGCATGTTCGAAACCGTGAAAGCGGCCGAACCGCACTTGAAACCGGGCAGCTCCATTGTGACAACCACTTCGGTGCAGTCCTTTAACCCGAGTCAGACGCTGATGGACTACGCCGCCACAAAAGGCGCGATTTCCAACTTCACGGTTTCCCTTTCCCAGTACTTCTCAGAAAAAGGCATCCGTGTCAACGGTGTGGCCCCGGGACCGATTTGGACGCCGCTGCAGTTGGACAACGGACAATTGGACGGTGCGATTCCTGAATTTGGGCAGTCCAGTCCATTGGGCCGCGCAGGACAACCGGTGGAACTCGCACCTGTTTACGTGTTGTTGGCTTCGGATGAAGGCAGCTACATCACCGGGCAAATCTACGGCGTCACCGGCGGACAGCCGATTGACCTGTAAACATCATTTAACCGCTGAGCTGAGAGAGCTTGGCGGTTTTTTTGTGCGGTATCAATCCGAACGCTCCGCTCTTCGCGTCGTTCCCATTGATTCCCCTGTTAGTGTAAAATAGTTCTCGGTAAGTCATCTATTGTTTATTGGACAAAAAGAAACGAGACCTTTATTCTAAAAGTTACCACACAAATAGAAAGAGGTCTCGTTATGAACAATATAATAGCACAAATCATTGCATTGTGGAAGGAAGAAGATACCCTACTTGATATAGAAAGCCATTTAAACCTATGGTTTCAAGGATGGAATGAATGGATAATGAAATACGCAATAGAACGAATGGACAAGGAACTGTATTACCACTATAAGCAAGAGGGCTGGAAAAT
>NZ_AUCD01000055.1 GCF_000429585.1 Atopococcus tabaci DSM 17538 | reverse complement strand
TATCTAATCGTTATGGTTGGCAAATTATCGAGCAAGAAATAGACCAAGACCATATTCATATTTTGATTCGTTATTCTCCGAAATGGAGTATTCTTGAAATCGTTAGATTATTGAAGCAACTTACAACCTATCGAATATGGCAAAAGCATAACGAATATCTTTCTCAATATTTTTGGAAAGAAAGAACCTTTTGGAGTGATGGATATTTTTCTTGTAGTATTGGAAATGTAAGCAAAGAGATTATCCAAAAATATATTCAAGAACAAGGTCATTAGGGCTTATATCCCCTAGCCTAAAGGCATAGGGGTTTTACGCCCATACATCTATAAAAATGTATCATTCGACCATATAGATAAAGCTCTCGCCTGCATTTTTGCCTCTTCCCTTCAGTCCGACAAATTCTTTTTTTGTATCGTTGGTTAACTGTTTGTCTATCCAGATTGTAGCAAAAACCGTTCAATAAGAAAACGTTGAATCAGAGGAACGAGTTGTTTTTCATTTGTTTAAAATAAAAAATCAGACATTTCTTAAAGAGAGAAATGAACTGATTCCAACTTTTTTGTTTAATATGTGTCTACAGAATCCTTTACAAGTTGATGTTCAATGGTATGCTGCGCAAAATTTCTTCATTTCCGTCTTGTCGGCGGACAAACTGGATTTCTTTCGCTCCCCAGTCATTGAAGTCCTCGAATGAATGGTTGTTTTTTCGTAAAACAACGTCTACCGGACAATCAAGTTCTCCATCCGCATTATACATCAAATCTTCCTCGTCTACTTTCAAGTCTACAATTTTTCCTGTACTGCATATAATAAGGAGTGAATGACTGCTCGTTATGTCAATCAATATGCTCGATGATCCGTTACTCGACATACAACACCTCCGCACATTTATCTTCTCGTATTTGTAGTATAACAGAGCAGCCGCTGTTTTTTGCTGAGTTCACAAAATGCTCACCATTTCTTATTGTATTTGACAATAGTTGGACACAAAAAACTCTTCCAGAAACTGCTTTTAGTAGTTTCTGGAAGAGTGAAATACGACTTATTTATGTTTGTTCAATACAGCTTCGATTTGTTCTTTGCTGTGGTAGCCGATTAATTTCTCAACGACTTCTCCGTCTTTTTTGACCAGCAAAGTCGGAATGCTCATGATACCGAATTTGGATGGAGTTTCTGGGTTTTCATCCACGTCTAATTTAAAGTAATCTACGCTGTCACCAGATTCTTCGTCTAATTGTTCGATAACTGGAGACTGCATCCGGCAAGGTCCGCACCAAGTTGCCCAAAAGTCGGTCAATGACAATCCTGAAGCTGTTTCTTGTTCAAAAGTTGTATCTGTTAATTCTCTTACCATGATATGTGTTCCTCCTTATAATGTTTGAAACTACCCACTTGTAAAAAGTAAGCTATGCTCTTCTGTTAATCAGTATAACAAATATATGTCTAAATTGTAAACATTCTGATTTAATTTTATTAAGATTTAAACGAAACAATCGTTGCCCCTGCTCCACCCTGATTGGCCGGCGCCATTTGGAACGTTTTAACTTGGGGATGTTTTTTTAACGCTTCTTGCACACCTTTTCGGATAGCTCCGGTTCCGACTCCATGGATGATGGTGACTTTCGGGTAATTCGCCAGCAATGCTGCATCCAAATAGCGGTCCAATTGAGCCATGGCCGCTTCGTAACGTTCACCGCGAAGATCCAACTCTGTCGACACATGAGCAGCCGATCCTGAGCGAACGGTGCGTACTTTGGGCTCCGGCTCTTCCTGTTTCGCTATCAAAGTCAAGTCACTTTCGTTCAGTTTCATTTTCAAGCTGCCCATTTGGACCACCCATTGTTTGTTTCCAGCTTTTTCAATTAACGTTCCGCGCTGTCCAAATGACAGGACTTCTACGTCATCTCCAGGTTGAAGCTGTTGTTTTTTCTTTTCTTTTCTAAGCACTTTATTTTTAGCAAGCTTTTCTTCTTCTGTCCGCATATTAGCCAAACGGGTACGGGCATCAATCAGTTCATGTTCTTTCACACCATCTGCTGTGCCGATTTCCATCTGTTTATTCCGCAAATCGCGAATCACTTTCTCTGCTTCTTCTTGAGCTTTTTCGACCACAGCATTTGCTTTCGTTTGAGCTTTTTTCATCAGCCCATCCCGTTCATCCCAGAACTCTTGGACGGCTTGTTTTAAGTCCCTATGCAACTTGGCTGCCTCGTCTAAATAGTCGCGCATCTCCAAGTATTCCATTTCCGCCATCTTGCGTTTGTTTTCCAAGTCATGAATCATCTCATCAACGCTCTGACTTTCTCCACTCATCAAGTTTTTGGCGTTGTCGATGATACTTGGATCCAGTCCCAAACGGCGGGCGATTTCAAATGCGTTGCTTCGTCCCGGCACGCCGATCAACAAACGATACGTCGGACTCAATGTATCAACATTAAACTCCATACTGGCATTGACGGTTTTGGGGCGGTTATAGCCGTATGCTTTGAGTTCCGGATAGTGGGAGGTCACCATCACCGTACTTCCTGCCTCCCCGATTTTGTCCAGCATGGAGATAGCCAACGCTGCTCCTTCTTGCGGGTCGGTTCCGGCCCCCAACTCATCCAGTAAGATCAAGCTGCGTTCATCCATCTGTTCCAAAATCGACACCACATTGGTCATGTGAGAAGAAAAGGTACTGAGGCTTTGTTCAATCGACTGCTCGTCTCCGATGTCCGCAAAAATGGCATCGAAAATACCCATTTGGCTGTTTTGTTCCACCGGCAATTGCAATCCGGACTGTCCCATCAATTGAAGGAGTCCCAGCGTTTTCAGCACAACGGTCTTCCCGCCTGTGTTTGGTCCTGTCACGATGACCGCTTGATACTCGTCCCCAATCAGCAAGTCGTTGGCCACCACATCAGCCGGGTCAATCAATGGGTGACGTGCCTGATACATTTTGACCACGTTATCCTGGCTGATGAGCGGACGGGTGGCGTCTGTTTCTTGGGCATATCTCGCTTTGGCGTTAATGAAATCCAATTTCCCCAATGTGTCGATATTTTGTTGGATTTCCGCTGTATGCGGAGCGATTTCATTGGACACTTCCGCCAGGATTCTGTCTATCTCATGGCGTTCTTCAATTTGCAGTTGACGCAGCCTGTTGTTCAGCTCAACGACACTTTGAGGTTCAATGAACAACGTTTGCCCCGTTGAACTTTGATCATGCACCACTCCGCCAAAATGTCCGCGGTTTTCCTGTTTGACCGGGATAACGAAGCGGTCGTTACGGATGGTGATGATGGTATCCGTCAAATATTTGGCTGATTTTCCGCGAACGATGCTTTCCAGCTTTTCTCGGACACGGCTCTCTCCCTGCTTGATTCCAGTCCGGATTCCTCGCAGTTTTTGACTGGCATCGTCCAAAACACGTCCATCGAGATCGACCACATTACGTATGTGCTTAGCCAGTTGGTTGAGGGGAACAAACTCGGATGCGATGCCATATAGACGGCTCAATTCAATTTGTTCTTCTTCCAAGTTATCAAAAAAAGCCTGCATTTCTCTGACCACTTCAAGAATGTGTCCTATCTGCGCGATTTCTTGCCCGTTCAACGACGCCCCTATGTTTAGGCGTTTCAAGTGCGGACGGACGTTTTCGAAACGAGAAATCGGCAAGCCGCCTTTAACTCGCAATAGTTTCACGCCGTCTTCGGTTTCTTCCTGCCAACGAAGAATTTCTTCATAATTGGAAGATGGAGCCAAAGAAAAAGCAGCTGATTTACCCACTTCAGAAACCGTATGGCTTGCGAGGCGTTCAATCACCTTATGAAATTCCATCGTTTCAAGAATTTTGTTTTTTCTGTTTTCCAATCCGTTTTTTCTCCTTTTCCGATTCCGTTTTTTCTCCATACTGAAGAAATCGTTTCGCATAAACAGCAGAAACGATTTCCATTTTTCTTATAATTTTACTGTCGTTATCACCTGTTGCGGTCCAGTCCGCTCAATTTTCTTTATTGGAAATTAATGGACTCAATCCACCAATTATAAACACTCTCCGACAAAGCCGGTGTTTCGGTGATGATCCATTGAGCCACCCAGCTGTCCGCAATCATTTCTTGGACGAGCTCTAAAGGTATGGTCGTCATCAAGAACAGGACCAAAAAGATGCCGACATACGTCACTAAAAAGCTCAACACGGCTCCTCCGATAGCATTGACTTGTTTCAGTATTGGAATGTTGGTTAAAAAATTCAACAACCCTCCGACGAAACGAGTGATGAGCCACCCACCAAACAAGATGATAAGGAAAGATACGCCATTGTAGAAAGCTTCATCCAACTTCAATCCGAGTTCTTGGTTGTAAAATACGAATTGGTTGTCCATGGACGCCGATGGATACGGCACAATCAATTCAATGTATTCTTTCACGACATCGGAATACTGCAATGCCAGCCAAAAAGCAGCCAAATAACCAATGGTCAAAACCAGCTGCAGCATCAACCCTCTTTTTGCTCCGCTGTACACCGCAATAAACAACAGAAATACAATGATAATGGTTAATAACATCTTGTCACCCTTTATTCGAAGACTCGTCGTTTGATTGTGAAGAGTCTTCTACTCCTCTTTCAAGTTCGTTTATTTTCTTTTCCATCTCCAGCATTTTTTGCTGCATGGTCAGCTGATCCGATACAGCATTGATTGCCATGAGGATCGCTTTTTTTTCTGCATCGAGGTCTTTTGATAAGTTCGATAATTGTTGCAGTTGCTCGTTGATTGTCTCTGTCACGACTTTCATATGTTCCTCAGAACGAGAGCCAATAATGATATATGGCTTGCCTCCGATCATCGCTTTGAAGCGCTGCTTCTCCTCCGACATTCCGTTTTCCTCCTAGATATGGGAATTCTCTTTATTTTATCATGAAACAGGGAGTGATTCACGTCTTTCTGAAAATTCCGTCATTGTGATGTCAATTTAATTTGTTGTCATTCTTTCAAAAACCTTTACGTATTATGGTAAGATAAAATGAAACCTTAAATAGAAAGTGTGAATATAATGGCTCATGCTGTATTGACAGCTTCTCCAAACCTCTTGAAAAAAATGAAAGAACATTACGCATCTTATTCCAAACCTGTTCCACCAGCCCACAGTCTTTTTTCTGCCAAAAAGAA
The DNA here is from genome assembly GCF_000429585.1 of Atopococcus tabaci DSM 17538. GTDB lineage: Bacteria > Bacillota > Bacilli > Lactobacillales > Carnobacteriaceae_A > Atopococcus > Atopococcus tabaci. Next base: position 11,256 of record NZ_AUCD01000055.1, on the reverse strand, counting down.
CGGCACGACTATCACTGCCTACAATTCTGGAAAAGTGGTTTTCCAAGGCAATGCAGCCGATCAAGAAGCAGAGTTATGGTCCAGCGAAGCAACCGTTTCTGAGAAGGCAAAAAAGAAACCCGCCCCTTCCGCTTCTCTTCCGGACGGGTTTGCGTCTTGGTCGGTCATCGGAAGTGACGAGGTGGGAACCGGAAGTTACTTCGGCCCTTTAACCGTCGTCGCCGCCTACGTGGACCGCTCTCAAATGGAACTGGTAAAAGAACTTGGCGTGCAGGACTCCAAAAATTTAACAGACAAGCAAATCATTGCCATCGCTAAAGACTTGTTGACGTTCCTTCCATACAGTCTATTGAATGTCTCACCAGAAAAATACAATAAAATTCAACCGACTATGTCCCAAGGAAAAATGAAAGCCGTCCTTCACAACCAAGCGATTGGAAACGTGTTGGATAAAATTTCCCCTCATCGTCCGGATGCTGTATTGATCGATCAGTTTGAACTACCGCAAACCTATTATAAACACATCCGTTCCGAGAAACAACAAGTGAAGGAAAACGTGTATTTTGCCACCAAAGGCGAAAGCCATCACCTCGCTGTGGCGGCCGCATCCATCTTGGCACGGTATGCTTTCTTGAAAGAACTGGAGACGATGTCGAAACAGGCCGGTCTCCTTTTGCCTTCCGGTGCCAACGCCGCTTCCGATGTGGCCGCTGCCAAATTATTGAAAAAAGGCGGCATGTCGCTTCTGTCCAAATATGCCAAACTTCATTTCGCCAACACAGACAAAGCCAAAAAGATTGCAGGGATCAAAGCTTAACCCCTTTGATGCAGCAAAAAGCGACCATCCCATTTAGGGGACAGTCGCTTTTTTTGTATTTAACGAATTTCTACATTTAATTGGGAAACCAACGCTTCTTTCACTTTCTCGAACGCTTTGTTGACGTCTTCTTCCACAAGTGTTGCTTCAGGATTCAAGTAAGCTAAGGAATAAGCCAAGGATTTCTTGCCTTCCTGAATTGATTCGCCTTGGTACAAGTCAAACAACCGGATTTCCCGCAGCCACTTGCCGCCGTTTTCTTCAATAACCGTCAGCACTTGTTGGTGGGTCACTTCTTCGTCCACCAACAAAGCGATATCCCGGGATGTGCCTGGGTATTTCGGAATAGCGGAGTAAAGCAACGGTTCTTTTTCTGCTTCTACGACAGCATCCAAGTTGAACTCAAACACATAGGTTTCATCCAAATCGTGTTCTTTAGCCGCCAACGGATGGATTTGTCCGACAAATCCAATTGTTTTGCCGTTCAATTCTATCGCAGCGGTACGTCCCGGGTGCATGCCGTCTTGGGTGGAATCCGCTTTGAAGACAATGGCTTCTTTCAACCCATAGCTGGCAAACAACTCTTCCAGAATTCCTTTGACCGTGAAGAAATCGACTTGCGCGCCATCCCCAAGCCAGCTGTCTTGCTCCAGACTGCCTGTAAGCACAGCCGCGACATGTTCTTCTTCTGCCAATAGAACTTGTCCTTCTTCTTGGAAGAACACGCGTCCTGTTTCATACAACGCAACATCCTTCATGCTGCGGGCACGGTTGTAACCGGCGCTGTCCAACAAGCCGCTGATCAAACTCTTCCGTAACGTCTTGTGTTCTTCACTCATCGGCCAGTCCAAATGAGTATCCGGTGTGTCTCTCAAAGCGAAACGGTTCGCTTTTTCTGTCGTAGTCAAGGAATAAGTGATGGCTTGTGATAAGCCACTTCCTTCCAAGAACCGACGGGTATGACGATCCAAGCGTTGCGCATCGGACAATTCCCCGAGTGTGGTGTCGCCTGATGGCAAAGTAGCTGGAATCCGATGGTACCCATAAATTCGTGCCACCTCTTCAATCACGTCTGCTTGAATGGACATATCCCAGCGGCGCGGCGGTACGCTGACTTCCAATTCGCCGTCTGTAATCTGTTTGCTGCCGAATCCGAGTCGCTCAATAATTTCTGTGACTTCTTTTTCAGTGAGTTTGGTTCCTAAAGAACGATTGATCTTTTCGACAGTGATGTGGATACGAGTGTCTTCCGGTTGGATGGCTTCTTGAGAAACCGTTCCTTCTACCACTCTTCCGCCTCCCAGTTCAGCCATCAATGCTGCGGCGTGGTCTGCTGCCTGTTGAATGGCGGCGACGTTAATGCCTTTTTCAAAGCGCGAACTGGATTCGCTGCGGAGGTTTAACTGTTGGGCGGTTTTCCGGATGAGCGTCGATTCAAACAACGCAGCTTCCAACGCAACCGTCGTGGTGGTGTCAGTGATATGAGAGTTTTCTCCACCCATCACACCCGCCAACGCAATCGGCTCACTGCCATTGGTGATGACCAAGTTTTCTGGAGACAAGGTCCGTTCTGTTCCATCCAGTGTCACCAATTTTTCGTCTTCTTTGGCACGGCGGACAAGAATTTCCTTCGATCCCAGCTTGTCGTAATCAAATGCATGCAACGGCTGTCCGTATTCCAACATGACGTAGTTCGTGATATCCACCAGATTGTCGATTGGACGGATACCGGCTTTCATCAATTTTTGCTGCAACCACAGCGGGCTCTCTTTTACAGTGACGCCTTCAATGATTCGCATCTTGTAGACAGGTGCATCTTTTTCATCTTCGACCGCAATAGACACGAGGTCTCCAGCCTGTTTGTCACTGGTTTCTTTCAATTCCAATTCAGGGAAAGACGGAGTTTGGTTGAGAATCGCACCGACTTCATAAGCAACTCCCCGCATACTCAACGCATCTGCACGGTTTGGTGTGATGGACAGGTCCAGCACCGCGTCATCCATTCCTAGATAAGAGCGCACTTCTTCCCCAGGCTCGGCGTCTTCCGGCAGAACATAAATGCCGTCTGCGAATTTTTTAGGAATGACACTGTCCGAGAATCCCAGTTCCTGCAACGAACAAATCATTCCATTGGAAACATGGCCGCGCAGCTTGCTTTTCTTGATTTTCAAACCGCCTGCCAGACGTGCTCCCGGCAAGGCCACAATTACTTTTTGACCTGCGGCAACGTTTGGTGCGCCACACACGATTTGGTATGGTTCTTCTTCTCCTACATTCACTGTGGTGATGTGCAAGTGGTCAGAACCTTCCATTTTTTCTTCGGTCAATACTTCTCCTACTACAATCTTCGTCAAGTTGCCTCCTTGACTGATGACGTCTTCCACTTCAATCCCGGTCAACGTAATTTTGTCTGCCAATTCAGCCGGAGTCAGCTGATCCAGATTCACATATTCTTTCAACCAATTGTACGAAACTAGCATGCTTTATCTCCTCACTTTAAATTGTTCCAAGAAACGTTGATCGTTTTGGTAGAAATGACGGATGTCGTCGACACCGTATTTCAACATCGCAATCCGCTCCAGACCTAATCCAAACGCGAATCCGCTGTACACGTCAGAATCTACGCCTGACATTTCCAGTACGTTTGGATGCACGACACCGGCTCCGAGGATTTCAATCCACCCTGTCTGTTTGCAGACGTTGCATCCTTGCCCGCCGCATTTGAAACAACTGACGTCTACTTCAACAGATGGTTCAGTGAAGGGGAAGAAGCTGGGACGCAGACGAATTTCACGGTCTTCACCAAACATTTTCTTCGCAAAAATTTGCAGCGTTCCTTTCAAATCAGCCATCGTGATGTTTTTGTCTACGACCAAACCTTCAATTTGTTGGAATTGATGGGAGTGTGTCGCGTCATCGTCATCGCGGCGGTATACTTTCCCTGGACTGATCATCTTCAGCGGACCTTTAGAAAAATCGTGTACATCCATTGTTCTTGCTTGAACAGGTGAGGTATGTGTCCGCAAAAGTGTGTCTTCAGTGATGTAGAATGTATCCTGCATGTCACGGGCCGGGTGGTTTTTTGGCAAGTTCATCCGCTCGAAGTTATAGTTGTCTTCTTCCATTTCGGGTCCTTCAATGACCTGATACCCCATCCCGATAAACAAGTCTTCCAATTCTTCCCGAATTTGCGTCAACACATGGGAAGCGCCTTTTCTCACTTTTCGTCCCGGGAGCGTCACATCGATGACTTCACTTTCCAATTGTTCATTCATTTTTTGAAGTTCCAATTGTGCACGGGCATCTTCCAATTTCCCGGTGATTTCATCCCGGATTTCATTGGCGAGCGACCCAATCACCGGACGTTCTTCCGGGGGCAAATCTTTCATCCCTTTTAATGCTTTGGTCAAACTTCCCTTTTTTCCTAGATAGGATAGGCGCACTTTTTCAATTTCTTCCAGATTCGCAGCAGCAGTGATTTCTCTGCTTGCTTCTTCTCTTAATGTGCGCAGCGTGTCTTCCAAACTCATCTTTTTCTCTCCTCCGTCATCTTCTTTTTAAAACAAAAAATCTCGCCCCTAAAAAAGGGACGAGGTTTGCTGTCGCGGTACCACCCTGCTTCAGATTGGACTGCCAATCTGCACTCTTGCATAACGGTGCAATCCGGAACTTCTTTCATCCAATTCTAAGAATGGACTCCCGAAGTCGACTCAGGAAGTGAACTTCATCAAACGCGAATGATGGAGGTTTTCAGCCAGTGACCCCCACTCTCTTCCATTCGCGGATTTGATTACTCTTTTCCGTCTTTGTCTTTATATCAGGTTCAATTTTACGTCTTTCAGTGTACTGAATTTTACGCATTCCGTCAAGATTTGGAAGAGTCTTTGTCCAAGCAAACCCATTCGTTCGCCCAGTTTTGCACTTCATCCATGACTTTTTTCAGCGCAAATCCTTTTTCTGTCAAACAATAGCCTACACGTGCCGTACGTTCTTCGCCCACTGGTCGTGTGACGATCCCTTCTTGTTCCAACTCTTTCAAACGTTCCACAAGCACACGGTCGCTCACTTCTGGAATAGCATTGGTCAAATCTTTGAATCGGACCGGACCTTCCAGCAACACATCGATAATTAATCCCGTCCATTTTTTTCCTAAAATTGAAAAGGTATACTCGAACTTCGGACAAACGACTTTGCACTCATCGGTGCCACTTGGTGTTTCTTTTATCGTTTCAATCATTTTTTCCACCTCTTTATCCCATAGTATACCACACAGGTGACAAAAAGTAAGTAGATTTTATTTTGACATTTTTTCAACAGATGCCAGTTTCGGTTCGGTCATTGTTTCTTGCTTACGGTTCACACCGGCAAAAATCCACACAAGTACAATGACCAATGTCAGCCAGTTATAGATGGAAGCAAAGAAAGTGGTGAATGGGTCAATGTTTTGGATGAATGGATACACCCGCTGCAAAGAAGCCACATCGCCCACTGTTCCATTCAAGTACACGCTGCTGATTGGAATCAAAGGACTGACGGAAGTGCTCGCCATAATCAACATATTTGTCCGTCTGGTCTTATCCAATCCGGCTGCTTCTCCCAGGCGGTTCATCAGTGAGCTGACTATGAGGATTGCGGGAATCACCATTCCTGAAAGCAACACACTTCCAATCATCACCACAATGGACGATACCAGTTCCACTCCCAAAGGTTTTCGCATAAAAGAGTATGTGGCCAGTTTAGTTGTGAGTACATCGATGGCGCCACTTTGGTTCATGACTTCAATGACGCAGTAAAGGAAAATCAAAGACACAAGGAAACCGGACAATGCCATGACGCCGTCCGGAACCAATCCACCCATTTCACCGGTTTCTGGGACGAAATACATAAAGTCACCAAACGTGAACAAGCCTGTGATTAGCCCGATGACAGAAGCCGTCACCACTACAATCACCAATCCGTACAACACATTGTTGGTTCGGAAGGCAATAACCAAAACAACCAGCAAAGCCGCCAGCATCCACAACCCATTTGGATTGCTCATTTCCTCTAAAACTGAGACATCTCCAACGCTTTCGCCTGTTCCTCCGAAGAAATAAAATACAATCAGGGAATAAGTGCAGCTGTTCCTGTGTACAGCATCCGTTTTTTAACCAATTGAATAGGTTGTGCTGCTGCACCGGTTTCTGCATCTGCTTGAGTCTGTGAAGAAATGATGGTCACTTGCGAACTTGGAGAAATATGATCCCCGAAGAAACAGCCACTCAAAATGGCTCCCCCCAACATCGTTTCATTCGCTCCCAACGCCACTCCTGATGGGAAAAACAATGGCAGGATAGTCAACAAGCCCAATAACGGTGTACCGGTTCCCATCGCAACCAGTGCACTGGCCAAGAAACTCAAGACGACAAACGCTCCGCCTTCTAATCCTAACAGACTGCTTAGCCAAATCATTCCGCCGCCCAAGTCCCCTTGAGTCAAGAAAGTGATGAATAATCCTAAAATAATGAATAAAATAAAGTTGTTCAATAGGCCTTTCACCCCGCCGGTCACAACTTTCCAATAAGCCTGACGGTTTTTGGCCAGAAAAGAAACGAGAATGATTCCAATCGCTCCGCCATACGCAATGGCATTGAGAGCGTAATATTGATACTGCAGTCCTAAAAATACTGCAACAACCACGTAAATTAAAGTCGGCAGAACCCCGATAAGCGGTCCGCCATAAAACTCCAATGCAGTGGATTGCTTTTTGTCCATATATTTTCCTCCCTTTAATTTCGAGCCACAAAAAAAAGAAAGGGAGGAATCCCTTTCTTCAAGAGCCTTATGTTCCCTTTAGCATCACTGTAGCGATAGAGAAATAAATAAATAATCCTAAAGTGTCATTCAGCGTGGTAATGAACGGACCTGAAGCAATGGCAGGATCAATTTTCATTTTATTGATGATTACCGGCACAATCGCACCGATGACAGCAGATATACTCAAGGTAAAAAATAGGGAAAGTCCAATGACCCCCGCTAACATCCCATCTCTATATAGTATCCACACAAGCAGGAAAACAGCCAAGGCCGCTGCCATCCCAATTAACATGCCGACTCCAAATTCTTTGCGTATGATTGTCGTCAATTTGGGTTGCTTCTCCTTTGAATCAACCGTCAATCGACGAACCGCTACGGCAAGGGACTGCGTTCCAACATTTCCTGCTGAATCCATGATAATGGGAATAAACGCAGCCAAGGCAACCACTGATTCCAGGGTTTCTTCAAATAGTCCAATCAGATTAGCCGATACCATCCCTAAAAAGATTAAGATAACAATCCACGGAATCCGAGCGCGAGCAATTTGAATAACCGTTCCTTCTCCGTCTTCTGCTTTACGGATGGCAGAAAATTCTTTAAAATCTTCTGTTACCTCTTCCTCCATTACATCAATAACATCATCGACAGTCACAATTCCTAATAAAGTAAAATCTTTTGCCACAACCGGTATGGCCAAGAGGTCGTAATCTTGAATGAGACGAGCAACAGTTTCTTGGTCTTCAGAAATACTGACGTGTGCAATCTCTGTAAACATAATGTTTTCAATCCGTTCAGTCTCGGGAGACAAGATGAGGTCGCGCAAAGAACAGACTCCCAGCAACCGTCCATCTTCATCCACCACGTATAAATAATAAATGGTTTCAGCGTTATGACCGATGATTTTCAGTTTTTTCGTTACCTCTCCAACTGTTTCTTTCGCGAGAATCGTCAGCATTCGTGTGGTCATAATTGATCCGGCTGTTTCGGGAGCATAAGACATTAATTTTTCTACCATGAAACGATCTTTTTCATCCATCATCGCTAACAATGCATCCCGCTCTCCATCTTCCACTTCGTTCAAGAAGCGCACGACATTGTCATCTGCCATGTAACGAAAAGTCTCAGCCATGTACTCCGCCGGAAGATAGTGAACCGCATCTTTTTGATCAACTAATTCCATAAATTCCAAAACCGGCGCAAATTCTTTAGGTGTCAAAAATTCCGCTATTTTCTTTTTCTTCTCCGGGTATAGTTGATGAAACAGTTCCATCTGGTCTTTTTGATGAAGTCGAAGAAATAACTTACGAAACGTTTGTTTATCGTTTGTCTTTGCAGCATAAAAAATATCTTCAAAATAGTTAGAATCGTTTGTTCTGATCCATCTCATTTTTATCCATCCTTTTCGAAAGCAGGCGTTTCCCTGCCTCCATTTTTTCACTAATAAATAGAAAACTGTTTAATGATTGGCGACAAGGCCATATGGGAACAGGCTCCATCTGCCCACCTCCTTCGAAAAACATTGATAAAAACCAACAAAAAAAAGCATGCTTAAAAGAGCATGCTTAGTATAGAAAACAAGACAGTTGTCCATTTTCTCCGCACCTCTTTCGTTTAGTTTTAGCTCTGCACAGCATAGGGTTCTCCCAGCTGCATTAAGAATTCCCTTAATTCGAAAATTCCTGTTGACCCATTGGCATCTTTGGATGTTTTTGGGCAGCAGCGTCTCTCTGTGCAGTAGCCTCACCTAACAAGGCTTATTCAATTGACATCTTCCAAAGTGTACTACAGAAAACTTTTTTTGAACAAGTGGGTGCCGCCTTGCCGTATCCAAACATAAAATGAACAGTTAAAAAGCAGCCCAAAATTTGGGCTGCTTCATCAGTTTCACTAAAAAACTTTCCCAGGATTCAGACGATTATCCGGGTCAAACAGTTGCTTGATGTGGCGCATGTATTTGAGGTTGACAGGATCGGCCATTTTTTCGAAATAGGACTTTTTCACCACTCCGATTCCGTGTTCGGCAGAAGGAAGTCCTCCCAGCTCATCGACTTTTTGGTATAAGTCAGTCAGCAAGGCCGCTCGTTTCTGCAGCCATTCTTCTTCGCTTAATTCTTCGCGCATTAATATTGTATGCACATTTCCGTCTCCGGAGTGGCCGAAATTCAGCACGCTCAAACCATGTTTTTCTTGAAGGTGCTTCGTGTGGTGAATCAATTCAGCGAATTTGTTGATCGGCACCACCTCATCCAGCATTTCATATTGCGTGAATTCCATTAAGCCAATCAAGATAGCATCACGCAGCGCCCAAGCTCGTTGCGCTTCTTCATCTGTCAAACGGTGAACTTCCAAAGCAAAATCTTGAGCGGCTTTTTCCACCATTTCGGCACGCGCAGTCAGTGTCTGTTGGTCACTGCCGTCCATCGTCAACAGCAAATACGCTTCTCCTGCCTGGGTCTGCAATGGATACCCCAAGTGCTGTTCCGCATAATAAATCGCTTTTCGCTCGAACAGCTCAACTCCGGACGGATCTGCACCGCTGGCCAAAATAGCTAGCGCCGCATCGGTTGCTTTGAACACATCTTCAAATGCAAGCAGCATGGATGCATTGGCTTGAGGCAACGGCAACAAACGTAATTTTATGCCGGTCGTAATCCCCAACGTTCCTTCCGATCCGATAAACAAATCCTTCAAGTCATACCCTGAGCTGCTTTTAATGTTTAAGCTGCCCATGGTCATCTCTTCCCCTGTTGGCAGGACAACCGTCATCTCGCGCACATAATCACGTGTCGTTCCGTACTTGACCGCCCGTAAACCACCGGCATTGGTTGCCAAATTGCCGCCGATAGTGGAATGTTTAGAAGCTGGGTCCGGTGGGTAAAAGTACCCTCTGCTCTCCACATACTCATGAATATCGCCTATTAATGCACCTGGTTCCACCGTCAAAGTCAACGTTTCTTCGTCCAGTTCATGGATACGGTTCATCAAACGAACATCGATAATCAGTTCGTTCCCATGGATAGGGACTTGTGACCCCGCTACTCCCGTGCCGGCACCACGTGCAATGATGGTCAGATCCTTCTCATTGGCCAGTCGAACCAAATCAACCACTTCTTCGTGAGAAGTAGGCAGCGCCACGCCGTAAACGCCGGGAATATTTCGGACATATGGATCTTTAAGGTACTCTTCAGGCACTTCATTTCCTATGTACACACGACTTGAGTCAGGAATGATTTCTTTCAAAGACACATGCAACTCCTCATTTTACATTTTTTGAAAACCTTTTCCATATATTCATTTTACCGTTGCGTGTACTCTATGTCCACCCAAGCTTTAAATCAAGTGTTACCGCTCTCATTTTGTTGAAATACATTCAAAGATTGATTCATATCATATAAGGAAGGTGACTAAAGTGGATGAGAAAGAAAAAATCGATACACAGTCTCCAAAGAAAGATTACAAAGTGCCGGATGACCGAGGAGCGACACATCCCACCCCTCAAACTGAAAATGACGCCTACAAACCTGCTGAGAAGATGAAAAGCATGAATGCCATCATCACCGGTGCAGACAGCGGCATTGGACGGGCGGTCGCCATCGCTTTTGCCAAAGTAGGTGCCAGCGTGGCCGTTGTGGATTTAGAAGAAAAAGAAGACATCCATCAAGTGAAAGAACGCTTGGAACAATTAGGTGTAAAAAGTTTGTATTTCACTGGAGACGTTGGCGACGAATCATTCGCTAAAGAAGTGATTGACAAGGTTGTCTCTGAGTGGGGCGAGATACACACTCTGGTGAACAATGCAGCTGAACAACATACTCAAGAAAAAATAAGCGGAATTACAGCTGCACAACTGGATCGAACTTTTCGAACCAATGTGTTTGGAATGTTCTATTTTGCCAAAGCAGCCTTCCTACATATGGCAGACTACGGTACTGTCATCAACACTACATCTGTGACTGCTTATAAAGGCGCTCCAGGCTTAATGGATTATGCTGCGACAAAAGGATCCATTGTCGCGTTCACCCGCTCCTTCGCACAAAATAACGAAGTGTTGGAGAAGAACATCCGTGTCAATGCAGTGGCGCCTGGTCCGATTTGGGCAGCGCTCATCCTGGCCACCACTGGCAGCACATATGAAGAGCATGGGAGCAGTGTACCGATGAAACGCACGGGCGAACCTTACGAGTTAGTGCCGGCTTACGTGTATTTGGCAACGCCTGATTCCAGTTACGTAACTGGACAAGTCATTCATATCAATGGTGGGACAATCGTAAACGGGTAACTGCTTCAAAAGAATTGACCATGGAGCGAGGCTGGGACAAAAGCCACTAAATAAAAACGACGAGAAATTAGATTAACTAATTTTCTCGTCGTTTTTGCTATATATAATTAGGCATACAAAAAGCACCCTGATATAATATTAGTAACGACACTAAACATTAAAGGGGTGCTTTTTATGTACGTACAATATAACATGAATCAAACTTCACTTCCATTAGAATTATCTACTTGTATTGATCCCAACCATATTGTTTTTTCTATCTATAACTTTGTCGATTCATTAGACGATCATTACTTTAAAATTTTTGAGACTCAGGACGGTCGTCCTGCCTATCACCCAAAACCACTCATCATGTCTCTTCTTT